>NZ_CAXTHO010000126.1:0-8426 GCF_964244015.1 uncultured Amnibacterium sp.
GGCTCGACGGAGGACGACGGGCCCTTGACGAACTCGCCCATCTCCTTGAGCTTCGCCAGAGCGAGCTTGGTATCGATCCCGAGGTCGGATGCGATCTCGTGGACGCGTGGTTTCGCCACTTCTCTCCTGTCCAGGCCTACCCGGACAGGGCAGGCCGCTAGTGCGGTGCGGATCTCATTTCGAGTCGCTCATCGCTGGTCCATGTGCCTGTTCCACTTCGCGTGGTGAGAACTGCCGACTCCCGATGGAGCAGCAGCGGAGAGGCGGCGCCGAGGCCACCCTGAAATGAAGTGTACCCGCCCCCGAGGGAGACGGAAGGTGCTCCTCCGGCCGACCCGGCGTGGGTGCGGCCCGAGGTGCGGGTTCTAGTCGTCCTCGAGGATCGAGTCGGGCTGGATGTCGATCTTGGCGCCGGTCAGCTTCGCGGCGAGGCGCGCGTTCTGGCCCTCCTTGCCGATCGCGAGCGACAGCTGGTAGTCCGGCACCAGGGCCCGCACGGCCTTCGACCCCTTGTCGAGCACGAACGCGCTCGTGACCCTGGCGGGCGAGAGGGCGTTGGCGACGAAGGTCGCCAGGTCGTCGGCGTGGTCGACGATGTCGATCTTCTCGCCGCCGAGCTCGGCGGAGACGGCCCGGACGCGGGCGCCGAGCTCGCCGATCGCGGCACCCTTCGCGTTGATGCCGGGCTGCGTCGCGCGCACCGCGACCTTCGACCGGTGGCCGGCCTCCCTCGCCATCGCCGTGATCTCGACGACGCCGGACGCGATCTCGGGCACCTCGAGCGCGAACAGCCGCCGGACGAGCGCCGGATGCGTGCGGGACACGGTGATGGAGGGGCCCTTCGGGCCGCGCGAGACGCTGGTCACGTAGACCCGGATGCGCTCGCCGTGCGTGTAGGTCTCGCCGGGCACCTGCTCCTCGGGAGGCAGGATCGCCTCGATCGAGCCGAGGTCCACGTGCACCATCCGCGGGTTCGGCCCCTGCTGGATGACGCCGGCGATGATGTCGCCCTCGCGGCCCTTGAACTCGCCGAGGATGCGCTCGTCGCCGAGGTCGCGCAGCCGCTGGTTGATGACCTGCTTCGCCGCGAACGCGGCGACCCGGCCGAAGTCGTGGGGCTCGTCGACGGACTCGCCGACCTGCTCCCCCTCCTCGTCGACCTCCGGTACCAGCACGGTGACCTTGCCGGTCTTCCGGTCGATCACCACGTGCGGCACCGGGGTGCCTGCGGGGGCGTGCTCGGGCCGGTCCGTGTGCTTCAGGTAGGCGGTGAGGATGGCCGCTTCGATGATGCGCAGCAGCTCGTCGAAGGGGATTTCCCGTTCGCGTTCCATCAAGCGCAGGACGGCGAGATCGATCTCCATCGGTCGCTCCATCCGTTCGTCGTGGCCCGCGGTCGGAGCCCCCTTACGGTAGCAGCGCCAGGACGAGGGACCGGAGGCCCGTGATGAGCGAGGGACGAACGGTGCAGCTGCGCCGGTACCGGATCGTGGAGGGGCAGCTCGACGACTTCGTCGCGTGGTGGCGCGACCGGCTCCTGCCCGCGCGGCTCGCGTTCGGCTTCACTCTCGATTCCGCGCTGATCGTGCCCGAGACCGACGAGTTCGTGTGGTCGGTCTCGGTGGACGGCGACGAGGAGGCGCTCGCGCGGCTCGACGCCGCGTGGACCGCGTCGCCCGAGCGGGCGGCCGCGTTCGACGGCGTCCCGCAGCGCGTCGCATCGATGGATCTGCGGATCGCCGTCCCCGCCGTCTGACGGTGCCCGGAGGCGGTGTCCGAGGGCGCCGTTAGCGTGCGCGGCATGCGCCTGCTGCACACCTCCGACTGGCACATCGGCCGGACCTTCCACGGTCACTCGACGCTCGACGCCCTGCGCGGGGTGCTGCTCGAGCTCGCCGAGGCGGTGCGACGGGAGCAGGTCGACGTGGTGCTCGTCGCCGGTGACGTCTTCGACTCCGCGACCCCCGCCGCGGCGGCCTTCGAGCTGTTCGAGGAGGCGGTGCTCGCGATCCGCTCGGCCGGTGCGTCGGTCGTGATGACGAGCGGCAACCACGACTCCGCCGCGCGGCTCGGGCACCAGGCGCCGTTCGCCGCAGCGGGCGGCGTGCACGTGCGCACTCGTGCGGATGCCCTGGACCGCCCCGTCGAGCTCGCGGACGAGCACGGCACCGTCGACGTCTTCGGCATCCCGTTCCTCGAGCCGCTGCTCGTCGGCGGGCGCACGCACGCCGAGGCGCTGCAGCGGGCGATGGGCCGGGTGCACGCGGCCGTGCGCGATCGCGGGAACCGGGCCGTCGTGCTCGCGCACTGCTTCGCCTCCGCCGGGGTCGTGCCGCAGGCCGCGGGCGGTGAGCGCGACATCACCGCGGGCGGGCTCGACGTCGTGCCGTCGGCGGTCTTCGACGGCACCGACGACGCTCCGATCTCCTACGTCGCCCTCGGTCACCTGCACTCCCGGATGCGGCTCGCGGAGCACGTGCGGTACGCCGGGGCACCCCTGCACTACTCGTTCGGCGAGACCTCGCCACTGCGCGGCGCCTGGCTCGTCGACCTCGATGCAGGAGGCCTCGCGGAGGTCCGCTGGCTGGACCTGAGCGTCCCCCGACGACTCACCGAGATCGTCGGGGCACTGGACGACCTGCTCGTCGACCGCGCGCTCGCCGACCGCGAGCAGGACTGGATCCAGGCCGTGCTGACCGATCCGGTCCGGCAGCAGGACGCGATGGCGAAGCTGCGGCGGCGCTTCCCCTTCGTCGCGCGGCTCGAGCACCGGCCGGAGGGGGTCCGCCCGGCCGATGCGCGCAGCTACGGCGAGCGCACCGCCGGTCTGCCGGACGCACAGCTCATCGCCGGGTTCCTCGAGCACGTGCGGGCCGGCGCGGGCCCGAGCGCCGCTGAGACGCGACTCGTCTCGGAGGTGCTGACCGCGGTGCAGGCGGCGGAGCGCGCAGCGTGAGGATCGAGCGCCTCGTCCTCGAGGGCTTCGGCCCGTTCGCGACGCGGCAGGAGATCGACTTCGCGCCGCTGGACGAAGCCGGCCTGTTCCTCATCACCGGCAGGACCGGCAGCGGCAAGTCGACCATCCTCGATGCGATCTGCTTCGCGCTCTACGGCACGGCGCCGCGCTACGACGGTGCGCAGGCGCGGCTCCGCAGCGACTACGCCGTGCTCGGGCAGCCGACGAGGGTCGAGCTCGAGCTGACCGTCGCGGGCGAACGCTGGCGCGTCGTCCGCTCCCCCGAGTACGAGCGGC
The DNA here is from genome assembly GCF_964244015.1 of uncultured Amnibacterium sp. NCBI lineage: Bacteria > Bacillati > Actinomycetota > Actinomycetes > Micrococcales > Microbacteriaceae > Amnibacterium > uncultured Amnibacterium sp. Next base: position 3,254 of record NZ_CAXTHO010000126.1, read on the forward strand.
CGAAGCAGCGCGGCTCGGGCACGACCCGGGAGGCGCAGGCGGCGACCCTCGAGCGATGGGAGGCGGCGGAGTGGGTCGGCGTCGCCGCACGACCGGTCGATGTGGCCGAGCACCTCGGCCCGATCCTGCAGCTGTCGCGGGAGCAGTTCCTCCAGGTGATCCTGCTGGCGCAGGGGCGCTTCCAGGAGTTCCTGAAAGCGAGGACGGACGAACGGCTCGACCTGCTCCGCGCCCTGTTCGGCACCGAGCGGTTCCAGCTGTTCGAGCGGGAGATCACGGAGCGGGCGCGGGCGCTCGAGCAGTCGGTCGGCGCGGGATCCGCCGCGGTGCGCAGCGATCTCGGCCGGCTGGCTGCACTGATCGACGAACCGGTGCAGGAGACCGCCGACGCGGCGTGGGCCGCCGCCGTGGCCGGCCGGCTGTCCGCGCGCGCGGAGGATGAGGAGATCCGGACGGCGCAGGCGCGCGCGGTCCATGCCGCCGCCGACGAGGCCGCGGCTGCAGCGATCGCCGCCGCCGACCTCCAGCGCAGAAGGGACACCGCGCGCGCAGCACTCGCGGACCTGGAGGCGGACCGGTCGGGCGTCGACGCCCGCCGGGCCCGCATCTCGGCAGCCGTCAGGGTGCTGCCCGTGCTGCCGGCCGTCGATGCCGCGGGCCGGGCGATCGCGGAGGTCAGGGCCGCCGAGAGCACGCTGGAGCGCAGCCGTGTGGCGCTGGGCGCAGCGGTGGAGGATCCGGCCGCGGCCGGTGCCGAGCTCGACGGTCTGCTGGGCGTGCTCGTCGAGCGGCTGCAGGAGGAGGAGCAGCTGCCTCGGATGCGGACCGCGCTCGCGCAGGCGGAGGCCTCCCGAGTGCAGGCCGAGGGCCGGCTCGCCGAGCTGCTCGAGGAGAGCGGGACCATCCCGGGCGCGAGGACCGCGCTGCAGGAACGCCGGCTGCGCGCGGAGGCCGTCGTGGCAGGTGCAGCGGCTGCGGACGCCGAGCTGACGAGGGCACAGGCCGTGGTGCGCGCGGTCGCCGCGACCGAAGCAGCCGCTACTGCGGTGCTGGACGCCGAACGGGTCCAGCACCGTGCGCTCACTGACGAGCAGGCCGCGATCGCGCACACCCGGGCACTGCTCGCCGCGCGGCTCGCGGGGGCGGCTGGCCTGCTCGCGGCCTCGCTCGAACCGGGCGCCGCGTGCCCGGTCTGCGGCTCGGCCGAGCATCCCGCTCCGGCGGCGACCGACGCGACGACGCCCGACGAGCGCGCCGTCACCGCGGCGGAACGCGCGCAGCAGTCCGCCGCCGATCACCGTGAGGACGCCGCCGCGACCGCAGCCGCGGCCCGGGCGCGGCATGCGGCCGCGGCAGCGGCCGCCGACGGGGCGACCACCGAGACGGCGGAGGCAGCCGTCCGGACGGCGCTCGCTGCTGTCGATGCCGCTCGCGCCGCCGTCGCGGAGCATGACGTCGCGACGCGCCTGCTGGCCCGGCTCGACACCCGCACCGCCGAGGTCGCGGCCGCCGTCGCGACGACGCGGGCGACCTTGGAGGCGCAGGTCGCGGCGGTCGGCGCCGCCCGCCTCGCGGTCGACGGCGCCGCGGAGCGCGTCGCCGCGGCGCGCGAGCGCGCTCCGAGCGTGGCCGAACGCGTCCGTGGACTCCGTTCACGCCGGATCGCGCTCGCTGCGACGGAGGACGCACTCCGCCGCCTGGATTCCGCGCGGTCCGCGGAGGAGGACGCCCGCGACCGCCTCACGACCGCGCTCGAGGACGCCGGGATCGCAGACGTCGCGACCGCTCTCGCCGCTGCGCTGCCCGCGGCCGAGCGGCAGCAGCTCGAGCGCGAGGTCAGGGCGTGGGAGACGGCCCGCGACGGCACGATCGCGCAGCTCGCGGACCGCGACGTGTCCGGCGCCCCCGACGAGACGGTGGACGTCGCCGGCGCGGTGGCCGCGAAGACGGTCGCTCTGGCAGCGAGGGACTCGGCTGCCGACCACCTCTCCGCCGCGCGGGCGCTCGCGGCCGGCGCCCGCGACATCGCCGCATCGGTCGCCGCGGCGGAGAGCGCGATGGCGGAGGACCGGGCTCAGCTCGCCGTCGTCGGACCACTCGCCGAGGTGGTGCGCGGGGGCGGGTCGAACGCGTTCCGCATGCGGCTGGAGAGCTACGTGCTCGCCGCCCGGCTCGAGCAGATCGTGGCCGCGGCGAACGTGCGCCTCTCGGCCATGACCGACGGCCGCTTCACGCTGCAGCACGACGACGGCGTCGCGTACCGCGGGGCCCGCAGCGGGCTGGGGCTCGAGGTGCTCGACGAGCACACGGGCCGACCGCGCCCCGTCGCGTCGCTGTCGGGCGGCGAGACCTTCCTCGCCTCACTGGCTCTCGCGCTCGGTCTCGCGGAGGTGGTGTCCGCCGAGGCCGGTGGCGTGCGGCTCGACACCCTCTTCGTCGACGAGGGCTTCGGCTCCCTCGACCGGAGGACCCTGGACACGGCGATGGAGACCCTCGACTCCCTCCGGGCGGGAGGCCGGACGGTGGGTCTCATCAGCCATGTCGAGGCGATGCAGGAGGACATCCCCGCCGGTCTCCACGTGGAGCGCCTGCCCGACGGCTCGAGCACGGTCACCTCCCGCGTCCCCGCCGCCGTCTGAGTCGTCACACCCGAGCCGTCTGCCCGGATTCCGGTCAGAGGTCGAAGAGGTGCTCCAGCGCGATGGCGACCCCGTCGTCGTCGTTGCTCGCGGTGCGGTCGGAGGCGACCGCGAGCACCGCCGGGTGGGCGCTGCCGACCGCGAACGACCGGCCGGCCCACGCGAGCATCGGCAGGTCGTTGGGCATGTCGCCGAACGCCACGACCTCGGCGGCCTCGACGCCGAACCGGTCGCAGAGCAGCTGCAGCGTCGACGCCTTCGTGACGCCTCTTGCACTGATCTCGACCAGGGCTGTCGCTCCCGAGCGCGTCGGGACCACCCGGTCCATCACGATGTCCGCGACCCGCTGCAGGAACTCGTCCGGTTCCAGCGACGGGTGGCGCGCCAGCAGCTTCACGACCGACCGCTCGACCAGTCGGTCGAGATCCTCCCTCGGGGTTCCGGCCGGCTGAGAGAAGGGCGTGTCGTAGTCCGGCTCCAGGGCCAGCCCCTCGCCGGTCTCGACGGCGAAGCGCACCGCGGGCATCGCCTCGCGGACGTCGTGCGCCACCGCTCGGGCGACGTCGGAGGGCACGGGCCGGGTGAGCGTGACGGTGCTCGTCGGCAGCTCGAGGACGACGGCGCCGTTCGCGCAGATCGCGAGCCCGTGGGCCCCGACGTGGGCGCGCACCACCTCCATCCACCGCAGCGGCCTGCCGGTCACGAACACGACCGGGACGCCGCGGCGATCGAGCGCCGCGAGCGCTGCTGCCGTGCGATCGGACACGGTGCCGTCGGAGCGCAGCAGGGTGCCGTCGAGATCGGTCGCGACGAGGCGAGGAGCCGCCGTCATGCGTCAGCCCGTCGCCGTCGGACTGGCCGTCGCGCAGGTGGACGCCGTCGGAGCGGCACCGCCGGTCGCAGTCGCACTCGGCGACGGGGTGCAGGACGGCAGCGGACCCGGCCCGGTGAGCAGACCGAGCGCGATCGCCAGCACGAGCACCACGAACGCCACGATCCCGGCCCACGCGATCGGCGGGATGTGCATGCTCAGCCCGCGAGCACGGCGGCGACCTCGTCGACGACGGTCGTCAGCGGCACCTGGGTGCGATCCCCCGACCTGCGGTCCCAGAGCTCGATCAGCCCGTCGGCCAGCCCCCGTCCGACGAGGACGATCGTCGGCACGCCGATCAGCTCGGCGTCTTTGAACTTCACCCCGGGCGACGCGCGCCGGTCGTCGACGAGCACGTCGAAGCCCTTCAGCTCCAGCTCCCGGCCGATCCGCTCGGCCTCCTCGAAGACCGCCTCGTCCTTGCCGGTCGCGACGACCTGCACGTCGAAGGGCGCCACCGCGCGGGGCCAGACGAGCCCGCGGTCGTCGGCGTTGGCCTCCGCGACCAGGGCGAGCACGCGGCTCACGCCGATGCCGTACGAGCCCATCGTCACGGTCGCGAGCTTGCCGTTGCGATCCAGGACCTGCAGACCGAGCGCCCCCGCGTACTTGCGGCCGAGCGCGAAGACGTGCCCGAGCTCGGTGCCGCGGGCCAGCTCGACCGGACCGGAGCCGTCCGGGGCCGGGTCGCCCGCGCGCACCTCCGCGACCTCCGCGGTGCCGTCGGGCACGAAGTCGCGCCCGGCGACGAGGGAGAGCACGTGCCGCTCGGCTTCGTTCGCTCCCGTGACCCAGGCGGTGCCGTCGACGACGCGCGGATCGACGACGAATCGCACGCCGCTCGTCGAGCCGTCGCCGAGCACGGGGCCCGAGGCCGACCACGGCCCGATGTAGCCCTTGACCAGCGCGGGGTGGGCAGCGAAGTCCGCCTCGGTCGCGGTCTCGACCGCTGCGGGGAAGAAGGCGGCCTCCGCGCGCTTGAGGTCCGCATCGCGGTCGCCGGGGATGCCCACGATCACGAGCTCGCGCTCGCCGCTCGTGTGGGTGAGTGCGAGCACGACGTTCTTCAACGTGTCCGCCGCGGTCCAGTCGCGCCCGTCGTCGCGGGGGTGCCGCTCGTTCAGCAGGTCGACGAGCGTCGCGATGGTCGGGGTGTCGGGCGAGTCGACCACGGTGGCCGCGGGCAGTCCGTCGATCTCGCGCGGCGCGGGCTCCAGGGTCGTGAACGCCTCGACGTTCGCCGCGTAGCCGCCTGCGGACCGCACGAACGTGTCGTCGCCGATGGGCGTCGGGTGCAGGAACTCCTCGCTCCGCGACCCGCCCATCGCTCCCGCGTGGGCGGAGACGATCGCGTACTCGAGCCCGAGGCGCGTGAACACCCGCTCGTAGGCGGCGCGCTGCAGGTCGTAGGAGGCGTCGAGACCCTCGTCGTCGATGTCGAACGAGTAGGCGTCCTTCATCGTGAACTCGCGCCCGCGCATCAGCCCGGCTCGGGGACGCGCCTCGTCGCGGAACTTGTCCTGGATCTGGAAGATCGATAGCGGCAGTTCCTTGTACGACGAGTACAGGTCCTTGACGAGCAGCGCGAACGCCTCCTCGTGCGTGGGCGCCAGCACGTACTCGACGCCCTTGCGGTCCTCGAGCGTGAAGATGTCGTCGCCGT
>NZ_CAXTHO010000127.1:0-8334 GCF_964244015.1 uncultured Amnibacterium sp.
CCGCCGTGATCAGTGGGTTCCGACATACCCGCATCACACCACACCCCTCAGACAGAGGTTCGATTCCACTCATTCACATGAAGTGTCACTCTCGAACACTTGTACTCATAGGGGCCTCGGGAAGCAGTCATCCGGCCCGATGTCAGACGCTGAGCGCGGACGCGGCACCGGAACGCACGGTCCGGTGCGACACGTCGCGCTACCGAGCCGATTCGATCCGCGAAAGCACCCAGCCCCACTCCAACCGCTCCTGTTCGATCCTCAGCCCTCCTCCAGCGCGGAGGGCCGCGAGGGTCTTCAGTTCATCTGCCGTGAGCCGACTCGAGGACCCGAACGTGTTCTGGTCCTCCTGCACCGCGAGATCGCGGTGGGCCTCGAGGGTCGGGAGATCCATCAACAGGCTCGCGGCGGTGGGGAGCGTCGCGCGCAGGTCGTCCAGGATGCGAAAGCCCTGCGAGTCGAGGTCTCCCCAGTAGCGGACCCGCGCGGTCCGCATCCATGGGATCGGTCGAAGTCGCCCGCCGACTCCGAAGCCCAGACCCGCGATGCCGATCGTGGCCGGCAGCGACGGCAGGGCGAGCAGCGTCTCGAGGTTCTCGACGACCAGCACCTCGGCCGGCGCCGTGATGAGCGCGAGTTCGTCCAACGGGAGGGTCAGATCTTCCAGACCGCCCGGCCGCAACGCGGGGTCGAGCACGCGGACCCGTATCAGGACGGGCTTCTCTATCAGACCCAGCGATGCTCGACCGGTCAGCGCCTCGTGCAGCCGCGTGACCAGGCCGCGATGCTGCTCCAGCCACTTCGTGTGCACGCCGCGAACCGGCAGCTGCCGTAGTCGGAGGCGGGAGTCGGGATGGTCGATCAACCAGCCGAGCATCGCCCGCAATCGCTCGAGTTCGATAGGAGGCAGGTCGGCGATGGTGGACGCTGAACGGAGCAGCGCCGCGGTGAAGGGTTCCGTCTCGCCGAATCGGTCGCGGAGCGCGGCGACGGCATCCCTCATCCGGTGCCAGTCGCGCTGCATATCCCGCCCGGCGAACGCGGCGATGGCCTCCGCGCCGGTCAGAATCAGCCGCTCGGGCACCTGCTGGGTGCCGAAGCTCGGCCACGACCTGGTCACCCAACGCACGGCGCCCTCATCCCGCCAGGACCGCGCCCAGAGCTGCGCTGCGCCCGGCTCGGCCCGCACCGCACGTTCCGTCGGCGGATGCAGCGGCAGCTCGAGGACTGCAGCTGCGTGGTCCCCGACGCTCCAGTCGCGTCGATCCCGCTCCACCCTTTTGCGTGCGGCAGCACGGGCTGCCGCCACAGTCACCATCGAGGCCACCATCAGGCGTCGCCGTTGGACCAGTCGATCTGCTGCGTGACCGACAGCTGCCGCGTCGGGTTCGCGATCACGGTGATCCCGCCGACGTAGGGCTCGATCGTCTGCAGCAGCTTTTGCGGCGTCGCCAGGATCATGTGGAAGCCGAACTCGACGAACACATCCATCGCCATCCGCGTGTAGGCGCTGTCGGCCTTGTCGAACGCCTCGTCGAGTACGACGGTGGAGTACGTCGGGAGCTCGTGCTCGTCGGGAGCCAGCTGGTAACGGAGCGCTGCTGCCAGGCAGAAGATGACGAGCTTCTGCCGCTGGCCGCCGGACAGTCCTGCGCTGGAGTCGTGCACGCCGGCGATCGTCCCGTCGGGCGCGATCTCCTGCGCTTGGAAGGTGACGTGCTCGCGAGTGTCGAGCACGCGCCGGCGCCAAGCCGCGTCGGCAGATTCGCTCGAACCGAGCCGCTGCATCAGCGACTCGAGCACCGCGAATCGCTGCTCCGCGGCAATGAGGTCGGCGTCGTCCCACGCGCCGTCGACGACGCTGCGGAGGTCGTCGATGAACTGCGTGACCTCTGGACCGCGCTGCGTCTTCACGCGGATCCGCAGATGACGGTCGCGGTCGAACCTCGATCGGCCCAGGGATGAGTTCACCGGGTCGATCCGCTGCGTCACCAGCCGCGGCGCCTCCCGCAGATCGGAGAGCAGATGTCCCATCAGCTCGTGCGACTTCTCGCGCAGGAGCAGCCGGAACCGATCCTCGTGCTCGGGGAGTCCTCGCACCTCGATGCGCTCGCGCAGCGAGCGGTAGCCGCCACGGTCCTCGATGCGCGGGGTGAGGTCGGCGGCTGGGCCGGGCCAGCGACTCCCGAACGACCGGGCAGCCCCTTCGAAAGCCGACCGCGCGTCGCCCGCCCGCCGCGCAGCCGACTGCCCTTCGGCGTGGAGGTCGTCTGCGACGTGGCGCCCGGTCTCGCCGATCGACTCGCGGGTGAGCCGCCGCTGCGCCGATCGCCGTCGATACCGCCGTTCCAGCTCCTGCTGATCCTTCTCCAGGAGGCGCTCGGCGGCGGAAACGGCGCGCAGACGCTGGATGTCGCGCTGCAGCTCCGCGAGGCGATCTGTCGCCTGCCGGTGCGCGAAGCCGGCCTGCTTGTCCTGCTCACGGGCGTGGTCGACCGACGTCTTCGCCGCCGCGCGGGCGGTCAGGGCCGCCTGCAGGTCGGCGTCGCCGTGGGTGAGGTCGTGCAGGATCCGCCTTCGACGCTCCTCCTCCGCTGCAGCGGCCGGCACATCGAGCGACGCCCAGTCCTGCTGGAGCGCAGTCCCGAGCACGGACGCGCGGTTCAGCTGCAGGTCGCGGTCGCGCATCGCGGCGTCCAGACGGTGCTGCGCCGTCCGCAGCGCCGACTCGACCTCCAGCAACCGTGCCTTCACTGCGTCGACCTTGTCGTCGTTGCGGGATCCGAGCACCCAGGTGCTGCGGTCGCCGACGGCCGAGCGGTCGTCCTTCTCGTAGCGCCCGCCGGCCTTCTTCACCAGGCCGGCGACGGTGACGGCCTTCTCGGCGCCGTCGAGCTCGTCCGGGGAGTCGACGCACTCGTAGTCGTACTCGCGCGCGAGGCGCACCTGCAGCCAGTCCCGGAACGGTCCGTCGATGACGGTGATCCGGTGGAGGAGCGAGCGGGAGGCGCGGGTCGCGCGTGGCGCGTGATCCGGCAGCACGACGTCTTCGAACACGAGCCGGACGCCGACCGAGCGGCCCTCCACCCAGCGCCGAGCAGCGGTGAGGAGGTCGTGACGGACCAGCAGGGTCGTCGCGAGCGGACGCAGCACCCGCTCGATCGCGCCCGTCCAGTCGGCGTGCAGGGGTTGGACGTCGATGAGCTCGCCTGCGAACGGCAGCGCGGCCTCGGGCACGCGGAGATGGTCGGCGAGCGCTCGACGTGTCTGCGCCAGCCGGGTGGGCACGTTGCTGGTGGCTCGCCCGAGCTCGGCCAGGTCGGTATCGAGTGTCGCCTTCTCGCGGCGCCACCGCGACAGGTCCTCGTGCAGCTCGTGGCCGACGTGCTCCGGGCGCGCCGTGGAGGAGGCGGTGCGCTGCAGCTCCGCGTGCTCCTCCGCGGTCTGCGGGACGGCGACCCCGACACCGGACAGGCTCTCTGCGAATCGCGCCAGGCGGATCTCGGTCGCCGCGCGTGCCTCCTCAGCGCGTTCCAGCTGCAGCTGCTCGAGACCGATGCGGTCGCTCCCTGCGGAACGGGCCGCGGCGTCGGCGCGTTCGAGGTCCTCCTCCGCCCGCGTCAGCGCTGCCGCAGCGGCGCGCGCGACCGCGGCAGTCGTTCCGAGGGTCGCTCGCGTCGCCTCTTCCTCCTCGACCGTCAAGCGCAGTCGGAGCTGCTCCTCGAAGGGCTCCAGCACCCGGCGCAAGCCGTCCGCCCGCGCCTCCGCGGTGCGAGCCTCCTCGTACGCGGTGATGCTCGGCTCGAGGGCGCGCAGCGCATCGACCTGTTCGCGGGCCTCCACGACGAGGCGGTGCGCCTCCCGCAGCTCCCCGAACTGCTCGACGGCGTTGTCGGCCCGCTCGAAGGTGACGGGCACGTCGAGCATGAAGTTCCGGAACAGCTGATCCAGGCTGCCGAGGTTCTTCGCCGACTGTGTGCGGTGCAGCAGCTGCAGCGCGTTGTCGCCTTCGATGCCGAGCAGCCGCTGCGCCCGGGCGAAATACGCCTTGTGTGCTCCATTCGTCGTGACCACCGCACCCGGCCAGGCGGCCTTGACCCCGCGAGCGTCGATGTCCCGCTCGACGAACGGTCGCAGCGCGTCAAGCTCCAGATCCGCAGCGACCGCGAGAGCGAGGTCGTGCAGGTCCGCCTTGTCGACGCTGCTACCGCGGAGATGGAACAGTCGCGCCAGTGTGACGACGCCGTCCTGCCCGTCGGCGAAGCGCAGCAGGATCCCGCTCCAGGTCGCGCCGCGGCGCAAGTAGCTGCTGACCGCGCGGTCGAGCGTCTCGTCCGCCTCCTTGCTCCAGGCGCCGCGCACATAGCTGACGAAGCTGCGGTCGTCTCCGCGGGAGGCACCCTCCTGCGCGGCGGCGTTGAAGCGCAGCACGCGGGTCGGGGTGAGCACGGTCGCGATCGCGTCGAGCAGTGATGACTTTCCGCTGCCCGAGGCACCGGTGAACAGGTGCCCCTGCCGGGCGACGTCGATGCGGTACCGGCCGTCGAACGTGCCCCAGTTGATCAGTTCGATGCGGTCGAGCCGCCACTGCGCAGTGCGCGGGCCGGCGTCGTCCGTGAGCTCGAACTCCAGCAGCGTCACGATCCCGCCTCCCCGTCGTCCGTTGGTCCGTCCGACTCGGAGGAGGTGCCGCGCGCGACGAGTGCGGCGTACTCGTCGCGGATCGCCCGCACCTGGTCCGCATCCACGATGAGTCGTAATACCGGTGACAGCTCGACGCGATCCTCCTGCTCATCGCGGCCCGCGGCATGCACGACGCGGAGGGTGTTGCGCATCTTCAGCCAGGAGGCGTTCATGCGCTTCTCGAAGTCACGCTCATCGCGGTCGACGGTGCGGTAGACCGCGAGCTGCTCGAAGACCTCGTCCCTCCCGACGATGACGCGCCGCTCGCCATGGGCCGCAAGCAGCAGCTGTCGCAGCACGAGCAGCATCGTCGTATCCAGGAAGGTGAGTGGCGCTGAGCGGATCGTGCGCGGCAGCCCGAGGCCGTCGTCGTCGGCGACGTTGCGCACGAACGCGAACCCGGCGTCGGCGTCGAGCACGAGTTCCAGATAGAGGTCGTGAAGGCGCGACCGGATCTCGTCCTCGTCGGAGCGCAGCGCGGACCAGACGGCGGGGCTCTGCGTCGCCGAGAGGTAGGGACCCCGGATCAGTTCGAGCAGCGCACGCCTGGAGTGCTCGACGAGCCGCCCGGTGTCCCCGTCGAAGAGCGCGTCGTCGCTCATCCGGGCACCTCGTGGAAGACGAGGCGTGGAATCCGCGCACGGCGTTCGACCGCGTCGAGTCCGCGCCAGGTCACATCCTCCTCGCCGGTCGCTTCGGCGTCGGTCTCGCTGGCCAGGGTCACGAGCCCTGCGACGCTGGCGACCCCTTGCGTCGCGGGACGGGCCGCGATGACGTCTGCGACGCTCGCTGATCCCCGGTGTGCGAGCACTGCCGCGACGGCGCCGCGAAGCTCCTCCCAATCCACCTCCGTCTCCCGCGCGATCGCGCGCAGGGCGGCGAGATCGACGGGGGTGGGCGGTCGATCGACGATCGGGGCGGATGCGTCGAGCTCGCCGGGATGGAACAGCGCCACTGCGCCGGCGCTGCGGACGGTGAGAGAGGACAGCGGCAGCTCCACGCCGGTCTCCCGGTACGGCTTGGTGCTCCTGGCGGCGTCGATACCGAGTGCCAGGGTCTCCTGCACGAGGCGGCGCAGCGCCTGCTCGCGCTGGAACTCCTGCGTCTGCACGTACCGGCGGAGGCCCCTGGCGAACGTCGTGACAACGCTCTGCACCTCGCGCCCGTGGTCTCGGAGGGTGCCGAGGAAACGACTGAGGAACCGGCGCTCGGAGGCGGTCAGCCCACTGCCGCCAGGCGAGGCGACGAGCAGGTCCAGGTCCTCCTCGAGCGCCGCCCCGACGGCCGGGTCGAGTACCAGTGCGGTGAACGCGGCGAAGCTCCGGCCCTCATCGCTGTCGGTGATGACATCCACGCCACGGAAGACCTCGTCGAGCACGTGCCGGTCCGAGTCGTCGGCCTGCACGATCCGCTCGCGCAGATCGCGGTTGAGCGTCTCGAACCGCGCGCGGACCCGGCCGAAGTCGGTCGGCATCTCCTGCGCCTGCTGCAGCACGTCCCGGATCCCCTCGGCGACCCGATCGGGATCCGGTGCGTCGACCTCGCCGGCTTGGAGTCGCGCGATCCGCGCGTCCAGCTCATCGCGTTCCGCTCGGAGCGCAGTGACCCGCCGTTCGACATCCGGGTCGACCTCGATCGCGAGTCTGTGCACCTGCGCAGCGATGCTCGCGAGCCTCGACTCGGTGACGGATGAGCGCGGCTCGGCGAGCGATCCGAGCGTCCGGATCGCCGTCAGCGCCTCGGGTGACAACTCGAGCGTCTCGCCGCGTGAGTCCTCGGCGGGGCGGCGGAGCAGGAATCCTCCGGTGCGCCACTCGGTGACGTAGGCCGTGGCCGATCGCGGCAGGTCGAAGCCCTGCCCACGGAGGGCATCGAAGTCGGCATCGAGCAGCTCGACGAGGTCCTCGGCCGGCATGCGGCGCGTCTCGCCGCCCAGGTGCGCACCGAGCAGACCTGCGACGACGTCCGCGTGCTCCGCCCGCAGCAGGCGCCAGGTGACATCGAGCTCGCGGAGCTTCGCGAGTGCGAGAACACCGGCGACGGACCCACGCGCGACGGCCATCCGCGTCCCTTCCCGATAGTGGGTCCATCATCCACTGCTGGTCGGACACGGTCTTGGGCCGGAGGAGGGTGCCCGTCGTCCGCGCGTGAAGCGCTGAAGCATCGCCCCGCGATCCGTCCCCGCCTCAGGCCAGCACGCTCGGCAGCGACGACCAGGCCTGCGGAGCGCTCGTGACGGTCCGCCCCTCGGACGCCGATCGGTGGATCAGCTCGTCGAGGTACTGGTCCGCCGCGGCGTCCGCGATCCCGTAGAAGGGAGTGCCGTCGGCCACGTAGGTGGCCATCGATCGGAGCACCGTGGCGACGGCGAGCTCGTCGTCGGCCAGGCGCGCGGTGCCGAACCGACTCCTCCACAGCACCGTCTCGCCCACCCGGACGTCGCGCAGGTGGTACCCGTCGAGGTCGCCGTCGATACCCGTGGCATTCCGCACGAGCGGCATCGAGAACGGCTCACCCGGCTGCCGGATCGCGGTCACGAGGTCCTCGGCGAGCTCCCCGTGCGTGCCGCGGACCGCCATGCGGCGGGAGCGGATCGGCGAGAAGTACTGCTCGCCGGTGAAGTCGTAGACCGCGCTGACCGACCGGTCCTGCCAGACGAGGGATGCCACGGTGCGGGAGAAGGCCTCGACCCCCAGCTGCTCGGACCACCCCTCGCGGCCGAGGGGCTGCACGCCGCGATCGTTGAACGCCGTCGCCGTCACGCGGACCGGTTCGAAGCCGATGCCGAGCGCCGCCCTGACGACGCTCATCGCGTGGTAGTCGTGCGCGAACGACGCGGTCACGGAGACGGGCTCGCCGATCAGGCCCGAGCGCGCGACGGCGATCCGGGCGGCATGCATCGGCTGGAACCGGTACTGCTCCGCGCTCTGCAGCCGAGCGTCGGCGCCGTAGCGCTCGAGGAACGGCCCGACCAGCTCCGTCCGCTCTGCGATCGGCGTCTCGGACAGCACCGCGTGGCCGGCCTCGAGCAGCCGCCCGGCCAGCGGCAGGATCTGCGGCCACGGCACCGAGAGCAGGACGAAGTCGAACGGACCGCCGGCCAGGAACGCGTCGATGGAGGTGGAGGCGGGCACACCCTCCGCGGTGAGGCGCTCGGCACTGGCGTCCGTGCGCACGACCGCGCCGACCGCCTCGAACTCCTCGGGCAGCGCGCGGATCGCCGCGAGGTAGGGCGCCAACCGGTAGCCGCCTCCGACGAATCCGACCCGCATCGCGTGCTGCACCATCGACGCACCTCCTGCCTCGAGCGTAGGCGGCTCCCGATCGGGGCCTCCGGCTCGCGCCGCTGCCAAGATCGCAGCATGAAGGGAACAGGCCTCGCGGCGGCGATGCTGCCCCGCTTCCGTGCGGGGTCCGAGGTGTGGCGCTGGGACGCGGCCGACGCGCACGGCGCCGAGATGCAGGCGGCCGTCCGCGAGCTCCGCGCCCGGAGGCACGCGGCGGACCCCGCCGAGGTGCTCGACGTGGTGCAACGCGCCATCACGGCCTCGATCACAGTGATTCTGAAGGCCGACGATTCGAGCGGCGCCATCGGCGACGCGATCGCCGACCTGCTCGACCTGCACGTCGATGCGGCGCGGGAGGCGCAGA
>NZ_CAXTHO010000128.1:0-8167 GCF_964244015.1 uncultured Amnibacterium sp.
TCGTGTGCACGGAGTAACGGATGTGACTGCGCTGCTGATCAGGCAGTTCTCACATACGTAGGGTTCTGGTCCGGCTTGCGCCCCCCATCCGGGTGTGCAAGTGGGGCTTGCGGAGGCCCCCACGCCCCCCGATATGGTGACGCCAGTCGCCGACGACCCCCCGGTCGGGAGTCACCCGGACAGGGGCAGGCGGCGCACGTTCTAGCCGGACGTCGGGGGGTGTCCGAGCGCTCTTTCGCGCACCCTCCACGCTCGGATCGCACCGCCCTGCCCTGCATCCGTCCCGAGCTCGGAGCCCTGACCATGAGTACCTCGCCCTCCCCGCGCGGCCGCTTCGCCTTCCTCATCCACCCGAGGACCGACCCGTCCGAGGATCTCGCTCTCGTGCACCCGCTGCTCGGGCTGCTCCCGGGCCGCGCGGTCGAGTCGGCGATGCGTCGCCTCCCGCTGAAGCCGTGGGTGCACTCGACCATCACCGCGAGCGATCGCCCGGGGGAGGTGCTCGGCGACGTGATCGGGCTGCCGCTGACGCCGACGATGCTGCTCGGCGACGACCGGGCGATGATCGGCAGACGGATCGATCAGGCGATCGATCTCGCGGTGTCCCGCGGCGCGACGATCCTCGGTCTCGGCGCGCTGACCGCGCCGGCGACCGCCGGCGGTGCCAAGCTGCGCCGCCGCACCGACATCGGGGTGACGAACGGCAACGCCTACACCGCGGCCGTCACCGCGACTGCCGTGGAGCGGATCGCGGAGGGGATGCCGTCCCGTCCCGTCGTCGCGCTGGTCGGGGCCAACGGCTCCGTCGGCACCGCCGTCGCCCGCCTCCTCGGCCGCTCCGCAGCGGTGGACGAGATGGTGCTCGTCGGCCGCACCCCGGCCGCGCTGGCGGCGCTCGCCGGCGACCTCGGAGCGACCTGGTCGACCGACATGGCCGCCTGCCGGCGTGCCGACATCGTCGTGCTGATGACCTCGGCGGCGGGCGCGGTGCTCGGCTCCGAGCACCTGAGGCTCGGCGCCACCGTGCTCGATGACACGCAGCCGCGGAACAGCAGCCCGACCCTCGCCACAGAGCGGCCCGACGTCACGATCCTCGACGGTGGCGTCGTCGCGACCCCCGGCCTCCACCGGACCGGCTTCAGCATCGGGCTCGACGCCCGCGCGTCGTTCGCCTGCCTTGCGGAGAGCTCCCTCCTGGCCCTCGCCGACCACCGCGGGCACGGCACGATCGGCCGGCCGTCGCTCGAGCAGGTCGACCGGGTGCAGTCGCTCGCACAGCGCTTCGACCACCTCGGTTTCGGCCTCGCCGAGCCGACGTCGTTCGGGCTGCCCGCACCGGTGCCCGGCTGGACGACTCCGTCCCGCCGCCAGACCACCGGTCCGACGCGGCGGTTCCCGAACGGAGCGGTCGCATGAGGATCGTCATCCTGGGCGGCGGCTACTCCTCCGTCTGGTGCTACCGCGCGATCCGCAGGCGGATGGGCGATACCGCCCGCATCACGGTGATCGCGCCGTTCACCGAGCACGTCTTCCACGGCTTCACCGGCGAGGTGCTGGTCGGCGAGCTCACGCCCGAGCTGCAGGCGAGCCCGCTGGAGGAGTGCCTGCCCCGGGCAGAGCGGATCCGCGGCTGGGCGACCGCCGTCGACAGTGAGGCCCGGACCGTGCAGGTGGAGTGGCAGGGCGAGACCCAGGTGGTCGAGTACGACCAGCTCGTGGTCGCCACCGGCGCGCACGACCGCACGGACCAGGTCCCGGGGCTGTCCGAGCACGGCTGGCCGCTGCGGTTCCCCGGCCAGCTGGAGGCGCTGCTCGAGCACCTGGCCTGGGTCGACGAGCAGGTTCCCGCCGATGCGGAGGACGCACGGAGGCGCACGACGATGGTCGTCGTCGGCGCCGGGTTCGCGGGCACCGAGGTCGCGGCGGCGCTCGGTCGCCGCTACGGCGACTCGCGGCGGGTCGTGCTGGTGTCCGGCAGCCGCACGGTCGTCCCGGTGTGGCAGGACCAGGCGTGGTTACAGGCCCGGCTCTCCCGCAACCTCGACGAGGCCGGGGTGGAGCTGCTCGCCGAGACCCGCGTCGCCTCGGCCGACGAGCACGGCGTGGTGCTCGCCGACGGCACGAGGATCGAGGCGGCCACGGTCGTGGCGGCGCTCGGCAACTCGGTGCCGGTGATCCCGGGGCTCGAGCGGTTCCAGGAGGCGGACGGCCTGCTAGCCGTGGACGATTGCCTCCAGGTCACCGACGGCATCTGGAGCGCCGGTGACGCGGCAGCGGTCCGCCGCCGTGGCGACCGGGTGCCGAAGGAGGCGCTCTGGGCGATCCGCGCCGGCACGACCGTCGGTCGCAACATCGCGAGGGCCTCGAAGCGGGCGCAGCCCCGGCGGTTCGGCTTCCGAGGGCTGGGGACGGTCGCGTCGTTCGCGCCGGGGCACGCCGTCGCGTCGCTGTGGGGCGTCCCGGTGCCGGAGCTGCTCGGCTGGGTGATGCGGGCTGGGATCTTCCTCTGGTACGTCCCGTCACGCCGCACCGCGTTCGACATCGTGCGGTGGGTCCTCGGCCGCAAGCGCGCCGCGCCGGTCCCGGCCCGCGCCTCCGCCCGCCCCGCGCTGGTCGGCCTCGACGGCGGTCTGCTCCGCACCGACCGCCTCCGCGAGCCCGCGCAGCCGCAGCCGGTCGAGCAGCCGCGCCGCGCCGCCGGCGCCTGACCGAACCCTCCGTTTTGTAGGCAGGTTCTGCCTACAAAACGGAGAGTCCTCGGGTGAGGTGCTCGGTCGGGCTGCGTGTCGCCCTGATCACCCCTGGAACCCAGGGTCCCTTCAGACCGCAAGGCAACGATCCGGACACGCGTCCAGCGCGTCCCGGCCATGCACGCGGCGACCGCGTCCGCGACCTCTTACGATGCCCTGGTGTCCGTGACCCAGGCCGCTCTCCGAGCAGGAGGCAAGCTCTCCGCACTGCTCGCGTTCTTCGCGGTGGCGGCCATCGCCGGCACGCTCATCGCGTGCCTCGTCACCCCGGCGGTGGCGATCGCCGGCAGCGCGACGAAGCAGCAGATCACCACCTTCCAGAGCCTGCCCGGCAACCTCGACATCACCCCGCTGGATCAGAAGGCGCGCATCTACGCGAAGTCGGGCAAGAAGCAGGTCCTGCTCGCCTCCTTCTTCAGCCAGAACCGCGACATCGTCAAGTGGGAGGACGTTCCGCAGACGGTGAAGAACGCGACCCTGGCCGCGGAGGACGTCCGCTTCTACCAGCACGGCCCGATCGACCCGAACGGCATCGCCCGGGCGCTCGTCTCGAACCTGCAGGATAAAGAGATCCAGGGCGCGTCGACCATCAGCCAGCAGTACGTGAAGAACGTCTGCGTGCAGCAGGCGGAGGCCATACCGGTCTCGAACGACACCGAGAAGACAGCCGCCAAGGCCGCCTACACAAAGTGCATCGACAAGTCGTACAACCGGAAGATCCGCGAGATGCGGCTCGCGATCGGTCTCGAGAAGAAGTACTCGAAGAACGAGATCCTGCTCGGCTACCTGAACATCGCCGGATTCGGCGGCCGCACCTACGGCATCGAGGCCGCGAGCCAGTACTACTACGACAAGTCCGCGAAGGACCTCACCATCGGTCAGGCTGCGACGCTGATCTCGATCGTGAACAACCCGGAGGTGTTCCGCCTCGACAGGAAGGAGAACCTCGCGGGTGCGGAGGGGCGCCGCAACTACGTCCTGCGGGTCGAGCGCGACCACGGCATGATCACGCAGGCCGAGTATCAGAAGTACTCGACCGAGAAGGTCGAGACCAAGCTCACCCCGCCGTCGACGGGCTGCCAGACAGCCGGTTCGGCCGGGTTCTTCTGCCGCTACGTGGAGAACACGATCCTCACCAGCAAGCAGTTCGGCAAGGACCCCGCCGAGCGGCTCGCCAACCTGAACACCAAGGGCTGGAAGATCTACACGACGCTGGATCTCAGCCTGCAGAACCAAGCCCAGAAAGCGGTCAACTACTACGTGCCGCAGACGCCGGGTGGCGCCGACGTCGGTGCGGCGTCGGTGTCGCTCCAGGTCGGCACCGGGCGTGTGCTCACGATGGTGCAGAACAAGGTCTTCAAGCCGAACGGTGCGAAGAATCGCACGAAGTACTCGGCGGTCAACTACAACGTGAACGAGCAGCTGGGCGCCGGTGCGGGATTCCAGCCCGGCTCCACGTTCAAGGCGTTCACGATGATCGGCTGGCTGAAGAGCGGTCACTCGATGAACCAGACCGTGAACGGGAACGCGAGGACGATCCCGAACTCGAACTTCACCGCCTGCGAAGCGCCGTACAGCGGAGGAGCAGCGTGGGAGCTCCACAACGACGACAACGAGAAGGGCAACTACACCGTCCAGGCGGGTACGGCCCGATCGATCAACGGGGTCTTCGCCTCCCTCGCGCAGGAGCAGGACCTGTGCGACCTGCGCGACATCGCCCAGTCGATGGGGGTCACCGATGCGCTCCGCGGGCAGCAGCTGCAGGTCAAGCCCACGATGGCGATCGGCGTCGCGAGCTCGATCGCGCCGCTGAACATGGCGACCGGCTACTCGACCATCGCGAACCAGGGCGTGCGTTGCACGGCCATCGGCATCGACAAGGTCGTCGACGGTGACGGCAAGTCGATCCCCATCCCCGGAGCGAACTGCAAGCGCGTCCAGGACAAGCAGCTGATGATCGCGGCCGGCTACGACCTGCACAACCCGACAGTCGGGGGCGGCACCATGGCGATCGACCAGCTCTACGACGGCAAGTACGTGTTCGGCAAGACCGGCACGACCGACGACGCGAAGGACACCTGGACGATGGGGTCGACCACCAAGGTCACCACCGCGGTCTGGGTCGGCAATGTCACCGGCAGGGCGAACCTCCGGCTGGTCTATGCGCCGCACGGCTGCAACGCCGGTTCGCAGTTCGCGGTCATGCGGCACTGCATCTTCCAGGCCGTCCAACGCACGATGAACAACAAGTACGGCGGGGCCTCCTCCTGGCCGTACCCGCAGGCCCAGTACGTGAGCGGCGGCAAGGCGATCACGCACGCCGACGCGGAGCCGAAGCAGACCGAGAAGCCGAAGAGCCCGAAGAAGGACGGCGGCGACACCAAGCCCACGACGAAGCCGACCCCGGACGCGACCACGAAGCCGCAGTGATCCGGCAGCAGGCTCAGCTCCGGGTGTAGCCGTCCGGGTCGACGACCCGGAGGGAGCGCCGAAGCGCTCGTCGAGGATCACCGAGTCGAAGCCGCCGGTGCGGAGCCCCTGCTCGGCGCAGCACAGATCAGCGGTTGCGGCGCCTGGTGACCAGCGTCGTGACCGCGGACCCGACGGCGAGGCAGCCGATCGCGATGAGCGCCAGCGACCACCAGGGCGGGCCGACGGCGAACGGGTGCGCCGTGCTGCTGAGCGGCGAGTATGCGGTCCAGCCGAAGGAGGCGGGACGTCGGTCGGTCGAGAACCACAGACCGATCCCGGCGGTCACGACGCCGGCGACGGTCACCAGGGCGAGGACGATACGGTGCACCCGTTCACAATGGACCCATGCGGACTGAGGTGTCGATCGGGGTGCCGGGCGCGGTCGGGCCGGAGGCGGTACGCGTGCTCGCGCCGAGGATCGAGGCGGCGGGGTTCGCGGGGCTCTGGCTGAACGACGGCTCGGCCGAGGATCCGCTGCTCGGACTCGCGGCCGCGGCGGAGGTGACGACCCGGCTTCGCCTGGCGACCGGCGTCGTCCCCGTCGACCGCCGGCCCCCGCCCGAGCTGTTCGCCGATCTGCAGCGCAGCGGCGTGCCGGAGGCGCGGCTGACGCTCGGCATCGGCTCGGGTCGGCTCCGCCACGGGGCGGTCGACGCCGTCGCGAGTGCCGTCGGCTGGCTTCGGGAGATGACGTCGGTCGCGGTGGTGGTCGGCGCGCTGGGGCCCAGGATGCGACGCATGGGTGCCGAGCAGTCCGACGGGCTGCTGCTCAGCTGGCTCACTCCCGACGTCGCCGCCGCACAGGCTGCGGAGGCCCGTGCGCAGGGGGAGCCGTCGCAGGGCGAGCAGCCGCGGATCTCGCTCTACGCCCGCGCGATCGTCGATGAGGCGGCCCGCCCGATGCTCGAGCGGGAGGCGGCGCAGTACGCGTCCTACCCGGCCTACGCCGCGAACTTCACGCGGCTCGGGATCGCCGCGATCGACACCACATTGCCGCGCGCCGGAGGCGACCTCGCGGCGGGTGTCGCCGCCTACGACTCGGTCGACGAGCTGGTCCTCCGCGCGATCACGCCGACGGGATCGCTCGATGAGCTGCTCGCGTTCGTGGATCGGGCGAGCGCGCTGCTCGAGTAGTGGACGGGTCGTGTTCACGGATCAGGGGATTCGGTGGCGCGAAGCGCCCCGAATCCCCTGATCCGTGAACACTTACGCCGCGAGCGGGACCGCGGCCGTCTCCAGCGACGCGGCGAGCGACCCGCCGTCGACGCGGACGCGGAGCGTGTCGCCGGCGGTCGGTTCCGTCGTGACCAGCAGGTCAGCGATCCGGTCCTCGACCTCGCGCTGGATCAGCCGACGCAGCGGGCGGGCGCCGTACTCGGGCTCGTAGCCGTGCTCGGCGATCCACGAGACCGCCTCCTCCGTCACTCCCAGCACGATGTCGTGCACCGCCAGCCGGGCCGCCGTGGCGGTCAGCATCAGGCGCACGATCGCATGGATCTGCTGCGGCTCCAGCTTGCGGAACAGCACGACCTCGTCGATCCGGTTCAGGAACTCGGGGCGCATCGCCTCCCGCAGCCTGCCCATCACGCGGTCCCTGAGGGCCTTGTCCGAGCCGAAGCCCGACCCCTCCTCCGACTGCTGGATGAAGCCCAGCGCGCCGCTGCGCGACGCGAGGAACTCGCTGCCGATGTTCGACGTCATGATCAGCACCGTGTTGCGGAAGTCGACCGTGCGGCCCTGGCCGTCGGTCAGGCGACCGTCGTCGAGCACCTGCAGCAGCAGGTTGAACACGTCGGGGTGCGCCTTCTCGATCTCGTCGAGCAGGATCACGGAGTACGGGTTCCGGCGCACGCGCTCGGTCAGCTGGCCGGCCTCGTCGTAGCCGACGTACCCGGGAGGGGCACCGATCAGCCGGCTCACGGTGTGCCGCTCGCCGAACTCGCTCATGTCGAAGCGCTGCACGGCGCTCTCGTCACCGAACAGGCTCGCCGCGAGCGCCTTGGCCAGCTCCGTCTTGCCCACGCCGGTCGGGCCGAGGAACAGGAAGCTCCCGGTCGGGCGGTCGGGGTCGCCCATCCCCGTCCTGCTCCGCCTGACCGCCTTCGCGATCGACGCCACGGCGGCGTCCTGGCCGATGACGCGCTCGTACAGCTCGGTCTCGAGCTTCGCGAGCCGGGAGCGGTCCGCCTCGGTGAGACGCGCCACCGGGATGCCGGTCAGCCGTGCGATGACGCCCGCGATCTCGGCCTCGTCGACGACGGCGGCCTCGTCGGGCGTCGACGCCCCTCCCCTCAGCCGTGCCTGCACGGCCTCGATCTCGTCCCGGAGGTGGGACGCCTCCTCGTAGCGCTCGGCCGCGACAGCGCGGGACTTGTCCGCCTCCAGCTCGCCGATCCGCGCCTGCAGGGCGGGTACGTCGATGCGCACGCCGAGTGCGAGGCGGCGGCGGGCGCCGGCCTGGTCGATCAGGTCGATCGCCTTGTCGGGCAGGAACCGGTCGGTCACGTAGCGGTGCGACAGCTCGACCGCTGCCCGCACGGCGGCCTCCGTGAAGCGCACCCCGTGGTGCTCCTCGTACCGCGACTTGAGGCCGTCGAGGATCCGGACCGCGTCCTCGACGGAGGGTTCGGCGACCGTCACGGGCTGGAAGCGGCGCTCGAGCGCGGCGTCCTTCTCGATCCGCCGGTACTCCTTCAGCGTCGTCGCGCCGATCA
Organism: uncultured Amnibacterium sp.; assembly: GCF_964244015.1. Lineage (NCBI taxonomy): Bacteria > Bacillati > Actinomycetota > Actinomycetes > Micrococcales > Microbacteriaceae > Amnibacterium > uncultured Amnibacterium sp. The sequence continues at coordinate 7,937 of NZ_CAXTHO010000128.1, forward strand.
AGTGCAGGTCGCCGCGCGCCAGGCGCGGCTTCAGCACGTTCGCCGCGTCCATGCCGCCCTCACCGCCGGCACCGGCGCCGATCACCGTGTGGATCTCGTCGAGGAAGACCAGCAGCTCGTCCGTGTGCTCGGCGATCTCCGCCACGACCTTCGTGATCCGCTCCTCGAAGTCGCCTCGGAACCGGGTGCCCGCGACCATGCCGGGCAGGTCGAGCGAGACGACGCGCTTGC
>NZ_CAXTHO010000129.1:0-8000 GCF_964244015.1 uncultured Amnibacterium sp.
AAGGCCGCTGTGGGGTGTCGGTCAGTCGCCCGCGACGAGGTCCGGCTGGAGGTCGACCACGGTGCCGGCGCCGAGCAGGTCCATCGCGGCTGCGAGCTCGTCCGTGAACGATCGGACGACGTCGGCGACCCCGTCCGCGCCGCCCGTCGCGAGGCCCCACATCGCCGGGCGCCCCACGAACACCGCTCGTGCGCCGACCGCGAGCGCCGCCGCGACATGGGCGCCCGATCGTATGCCGGAGTCGGCATAGACCTCCGCCCGTCCCGCCACCGCAGCCACCACCTCGGCGAGGGCGGCGGCGGATCCGACGCTGCTCGCGAGCCCGCGCCCGCCGTGCGTCGACACGACGACGCCTGCAGCCCCGGCGCGGACGATGCGATCGGCGTCGTCGCCGCGCAGCACGCCCTTGACGACGACCGGGAGCCCGCCGGTGTCCGCGACCCAGCCGATCGCGTCGAGCCCGAGCGCGCGATCGCCGCGGCCGCCCTCGCCACCGGCGATCAGCAGCTCCTCCGGCGTCAGGTTCGCGAGCCGCGCGCCGGTGCGGCCGTCGGTCCACTCGGTCGGCTCGACCGACACCGTCGAGCTCGGGCGCGGATGCTGCAGCCGGGTGATGTCGACGGTCAGCAGGATCGCGGAGGCGCCTGCTGCCGCCGCCCGCTGCAGGAGCGCCGCGCTGAGCGACCGGTCCCGCGCGATGTACAGCTGGAACCACCAGGGCGCTCCGGCAGACGCGATGCGGTCGAACTGGATCGCGGTGTTCGTCGAGACGCCGAGCAGCGAGCCGGCTGCGGCGACCCCCGAGGCGGTCGCGAACTCGCCGTCGGGATGCGCGTCGACCTGCTGCGCCATCGGTGCGACCAGCACGGGTGTGGAGACGGGTGTCCCGAGCACGGTGGTGGAGGTGGCCGGGTCGGCGGCGCCCCTCAGCACCCGCGGCCGCAGCCGGATCGCATCCCATCCCGCGATCTGCCGCTCGAGCACCTGCGGCCCGCCGGCGGTCGCCCGCAGGTAGTCGTAGACGTGCTGCGGGAGGCGCTCGGCCGCGCGCCGTTCGAGGTCGACGAGGTCCATCGGTGCTCCTTCCGGGCGGCCGTGCACGATCGCGGTCCGACCAGCCCTGCTCCAGGCTGCCAGGAGGAAGGTGGAGGCAGCGGGTGGAGGGAGAGCGGCATGATCGAGCCCTCGAGCGCCCGGCCCGCATGGGTCGATATGGGCGGCATCCAGCGGCTCGCCGATCGTGTGGCGCGTGCCTCGCGCCTACCGCGGCAGGCGCAGTGGCGGGACGGTCCCCGGCCGGTGCTCGGCCCGCACTGGCCGCTCGCCGATCTCGACTGGCACCGGCGCCGATCCTGGATCGCGGACGGGAGGGAGCGCACCGAGACCGACCACCAGTTCACGCGCTACGCGCTGCTGCCCGACGGCCGGCTGGTCAGGGCCGATACCTGGGGCTCCGAGATGGCCGGCACCGACGTCCCTCCTGCGCCGTGGACCGGCGACGTGCGGGCGGTGTCCACGCGCGACGTCCACGTGCTCGATCAGCAGCCGGTCGCGTTCTCGGTGGACCGCGGCCCCACGGCGACGTGGGGTACGAGGCCGTCCGGCGAGGCCGTGCGCCCGTGGGCCGGCGCGGGGATCGAGATCCTGCTGAAGGCGCTCATCCCCTGACGAGCGCTGGCGAGCCGCCGGGCGGCAATCGCGCCCGCGCGCGTGGGTGCATCAGCCACTCAGCCGCTCACCAGCGGCGGTCGGCGCCTGCGAGCCCCGGAACGGCGACGTCCGATCCCTCCGGACCGACCGCGGGTACGGTGAAGGCCGTGAGCAGCCGTCTTCCCCGCATCGTCCTGACCCTCGTCGGCGTGATCGCGCTGGTGATCGGGCTGGTGTTCGCCGGCCAGGGAGCCGGCCTGATCGCCGGCAGCTTCATGACGGGCAGTCGGCAGTGGCTCACCATCGGATTCATCGTCGCCGTGGTCGGCGTGATCCTGCTGTGGCTGGGCCTCCGCCGCCGGGGGAGTCGCCCGAGGGCCTGAGTCACCGCACCGCCGAGCCGGGCTCGGCGGCCGCGGTCCGAGGGTCACGCGGCCCAGGTGACCTCGATGAGCGGGCTGGTCTCAGGATCCAGGGTGATCCGACTCCCCGGGATCGAGGCGGCGATGGCCGCCAGCAGGCGTTCCTTCTCGGCGCCCTCGACGGGTGTCGCCCTGGCGGCGAGGTCGGCCTGCGTCGTCTCTTTGAGGTGGAACGTGAAGTCGGGGTTCGCGACCAGGTTCGCGTACCAGCTCCGGGCGCCCGGCGTCCCGGTGATGTAGATCCGGCCGTCGATGCGGTGGAACCAGATCTCGATGCGACGGGCCTCGCCCGTCTTGCGGCCGATGGTCGTGATGTCGATGACGCGGTCGTGCGCGAGCGCCTGCTCGATGCTGGGGGTCACGGGATTCATCGTCACACGCTTCCGGCGGGCGCCTCCACGGCCCTCCCGCTCGTGCCGCGCTTGCGCACCTCGCGCAGCACGATCTGCTCGGGGCCGACGGGTCGAACCTTTCGCGGATCCGTCATAGCTCGTCATGGGCGGCGTGTCGAGGCCCGGGGCATACCGGGTAGGTAATACTCCGTATGCATCCACCGGAGGGAGACGCATGAGCGTCCGTCAGAGCCTGCTCGCGATCCTCGATCAGGCGCCGTGCTACGGCTACCAGCTGCGCGGGGAGTTCGAGACGCGCACCGGTGGCACCTGGCCGCTCAACGTCGGGCAGGTCTACACGACCCTCGATCGCCTCGAGCGGGACGGCTTCGTGACCCGCGACGGCGCCGACGTGGAGGGACGCGTCCGCTACGCGATCACCGACGCGGGCTCGAGCGAGGTGCGCGGCTGGCTCGCTGCGCCCGTCGTGCGGCAGCAGGTCCGCGACGAGCTCGCGATGAAGCTCGCGATCGCCTGCACGCTGCCCGGCATCGACGTCCCCGCGCTCATCCAGACGCAGCGCACCGCGACCCTCGCCGTGCTGCAGGACCTGACCCGCACCAAGTCGAGCCAGGCGGCGCCCGCCTCGCCGTCCGACCTCGCATGGTCGCTGGTGGTCGAGTCGATGATCTTCGCGGTGGAGGCGGAGGCCCGCTGGCTGGACCACGCCGAGGCCACCATCGCCCGTGCGGCCAGGTCCGGCGCCGTCGCGGCCGTCGAGGTGCCGCGCGCGGCACGCCGCATCGTCGCCGAGGGCGGCGCCCGATGAGCGCGCCGCTGCTGCGCCTGACCCGGATCGTGCAGGAGTACGGCTCCGGGGACACGGCCGTCACCGCCCTCGCAGGGATCGACCTCGAGGTCGCACCGGGCGAGCTCGTCGCGGTCATGGGCGCGTCGGGCTCGGGCAAGTCGTCGCTGCTGTCGATCGCGGGCGGCCTGGCGAAGCCGACCTCCGGAACCGTCGAGGTGGAGGGGGTCGACCTCGCCGGCCTCTCCCCGAAACGCGTCGCGGCGCTGCGGCGCACCACGCTCGGCTTCGTCTTCCAGGACTACAACCTCGTGCCGACCCTGACCGCGGTCGAGAACGTCGGCCTGCCGCTCGAACTCGACGGCTGGCCGCGCCGGAAGGTGCGGCAGGCGGCCCTCGAGGCGCTCGCCGGCGTCGACCTGACCGACCAGGCCGGACGGTTCCCCGACGACCTGTCCGGCGGTCAGCAGCAGCGCGTCGCGATCGCCCGCGCCGTCGTCGGCCCGCGCCGCCTGATCCTCGCGGACGAGCCGACCGGTGCGCTCGACTCGCACACCGGCGAGATCGTGCTGCGCATGCTGCGCGCGCGGATCGACCAGGGTGCCGGTGGCGTCCTGGTCACCCACGACGCCCGGCATGCCGCGTGGGCGGACCGGATCGTGTTCCTCCGCGACGGCCGGGTCGCGGACCAGTCTGTTGCGTCCAGGCCCGAATCGCTGCTCGAGGGAACCCGCTGATGCGCGGCGCACGCGCACGATGGGCAGTCGCGCTGCGGATCGCCCGCCGCAGCGCGCTCGCGTCGTGGGGTCGATCACTGTTGATCGTGACGCTCATCGCCGTCCCGATCATCGGGCTGTCGGCCGGGGCGGTCGTGCTGCCCAGCCTGCAGTCGACGCTCGAAGAGCGCATCCAGGGGAACCTCGGGCACGCCCAAGCGAAGCTCACGGTCGTCGACAACACGGGTCGGGCGATCCAGCAGGGCCGCGAGGGCGGGTACTCCTTCGACGAGTCGAAGCCGGACGGGAAGGACCTGCCGACCGTCGATCCGCGCACGGTGCTGCCCGCGGGAACGCGGACGATCGCCGTCACCACCGGGGCCGCCACCTTCGCCACCCCGAAGGGGGAGACGAGCCTGGTGACCGTGACCGGCGAGACGTGGGATCCGTCACTCGACGGCGGACCGTACGAGCTGCTCTCCGGGCGCCGTCCGACCGCCGACGACGAGGTGCTCCTCTCCCCGGCTGCCCTCTCCCGCCTCGGGGCAGACGTCGGAGGCACGGTCGAGATGCTGCAGCCGACCGCCCGCACGCTGCGGGTCGTGGGCACGTCGCGGGACCGGAGCCTGCCCACCTCGACGCAGTCCGTCTTCGGCGCGGAGTCGCTGCTCCCGGTCGCCGAGTCCGTTCCCGACACGTTCTACGTTCCGACCGCTCGGATCGGCTGGCCAGTCATCGAGAAGCTGAACGCGGAGGCGGGGACCACCGTGCTCTCGCGAACCGCCGTGGTGCAGCCGTCGGCGTACGCGCAGCGCTACGACGGATTCGGAAGCAGCTTCTGGGATGTGAACTTCGGGACGTCGCTCGTCGTCGCGATGGCACTCGCGTTCGCGGTGCTCGAGGTCGCCCTGCTCGCCGGCTCCGCCTTCCTCGTCGGTGCGCGCCTGCAGCAGCGCAGCCTCGCGACGGTCGCATCGGTCGGCGCGGACCGGTCGGTGCTCCGACGGATCGTCACCGCGAACGGCGTCGTGCTCGGCGGGGTCGGCGGCGTGGCAGGGGTCGGGCTGGGGATCGTCGGCGCGGTGGTGTTCATGCGCGTGACGGACGACGGGGCGTGGACGCGCTATCCGGGACTGCATCTCTGGTGGCCGCTGCTGATCGGGATTGCCGTCTTCGGCGTCGTCGTCGGCTGGATCGCCGCGCTGGTCCCGGCGCGCGCCGCCTCCCGGTTCGACATCGTGCGCGCGCTGCGCGGTGCGCGCACACCGCAGAAGGTCGGGAAGCGTCCGGTCGTCGGTGTGGTCCTGCTGATCGCGGGGATCGTGCTCACCCTGCTCGGCGGCGTGGCGCTCGTCGCCGCGCAGAAGCTCATCGGTCCGTCCGGCACGCTGCCGCAGATCGGCGCCGCAGCCCTGCTCTGCGGCGGCCCGGTACTCGCGCAGCTCGGCGTGCTGCTCTGCTCCGGTCTCATGCTGCGTGGCGTGTCGTCGCTGCTGCGCCGAGCGCCGCTGGCGGCGCGCCTGGCCGCAAGGGACACCTCGCGGAACCTGGGTCGCGCCGTTCCGGCCGTCGCCTCGGTGATGACCACGGTCTTCATCGCGGCCTTCGTCATGTGCATCGCGAACTCGGCCTCCATCATGGGTGCGGTCACCTACTACTGGACGCTCGCGAAGCCCGGCTCGGCCGTCTCGTACATCAGCTCGGACGATCCCACCTCGACCACCGCCGATCGGTGGAGCACCGTGCTGCGGCACGACCTGCCGGTCGATCGGATGCAGGTGATCGGTCAGACGCTGCAGGGCACCGACGACCCGACGCCGTCCAACCGCCACCGTGATGCGCTCGCGGTCGTCCGGGTGAAGGACTCGATCTGTCCGGAGCCGAGCTTCACCGCCTCCGACACCCGCTGCGGTCCGTACAGCGCCACGGGAGGCACCTCCTACAGCTCGCAGTACCCCCTGGTCGTCGGTGACGAATCGGCACTTGCGCTGCTGCTCGGTCACGCCCCGAGCACCCAGGCCGTGACGACGCTGCGGGACGGCGGGGTGGTGGCGCTCCGGACCGGCCTCGTGCACGGCAGCCGGGTCCAGCTGGACTGGTTCACCCCGAAGCAGCTCGCCAACGGCGTCGAGTCTGCGACGCCTGTGCGGTCGAAGGCGATCCCCGCGGTGGTGGATCTGCCGACGCACGCGGTGCAGGACGCGCTGTTCACGACGACCTCCACCGCGCGATCACTGCACCTCACGGTGCGGCCCGATCGAGTACTGCTCGACTTCACGAAGCCACCGACCGACGCGGAGCTCGACACCGCGAACACCGCCATCGCCGCACTTGCGAACGATCCGAGTCTCGGCCGAACGGTCTACATCGAGACGGGACCGCAGGACTACGGCGGGCAGATCGCCTGGCTGATCCTGCTCGCGTGCCTTGTCATCGCGATCTGCGCCGGTGCGACGGCGATCGCGCTCGCCCGGGTCGACGCCCGCGCGGACGACATGACCCTCGCCTCCCTCGGCGCCTCGCCTCGGGTCCGCAAGTCGGTCGCGTCTGTGCAGGCGCTGATCATCTGCGGCGTCGGGGCAGTGATCGGCACTGCGCTGGGACTGCTTCCAGCGGTCGCGGTCGGTATCGCGGCGCACTCCCTTCCGTTCGCCCCGCCGCCGCTGCAGCTGACGCTCATGGCGGTCGGGATCCCGGTTGTGATCGCGGCGGGCAGCTGGATGATGGTCGGCACGCGCCGAGGCGACCTCACAAGACGAACCGCGATCGCCTGACTGGCCTCGACACCGCGTCCTATCCCGCCCCCTGGTGACTACCCTGCCCGCCGCGGCAGGCGGGGTAGTCACGGAGGAGCGGGCTACGAATGCTGAGCGCCCGGACCCGTTCGAGGCGGAACGCAGTGGCAGACGTGACGTGACCACCCCGGCGGACAGGATGTGGTCATGAAGGTCGTGGCGCGGACGAGCCGAGCCCGCTCGGTCGTGGCTCTGCCTGCGGTCGCTGCGGTCCTCGGGCTGTCGGCGTGCACGACGTCGCCGGTCGATCGTGTGCTGTCGCGCGAGTGCGTGCCTCGAGTGGTGACCGTTTCCCAGGTGATCGCAAGGCCCGGGGACCATGTCGACATCGAAGCGCAGGCTGCGGGCTGCGCCGTGCGGTTCACCGACCGCGGCCGGCTGACGGTGTCGGCGCACCCCGAGCAATCGGACGACGTGTCTGGGATCGTGCTCGCCACGATCCATGCGGCGCGCTCGGGCGCGTTCCGGGCCCGGGTCGTGATCCCTGCTGCCGTCGGGCCTGGCGATTGGATCGTCCGTGTCAGCGAGGGGCTGCCGGATCTGCCGTGCGATGACACCGGCGGGGGTTCCGCGAGCTGCGCATCCCCGGAGGCGTACCTGCGGATCGGGGATGACGACCTCGACTACTCGAAGGGCGGGGCGCACACGGCCGCTGAGCAGGTCGCGAGCCGGATCGAGCGAGATCTGCACGGTGACGCCGGCTTCCTCGCCGCGGAGGTGCTGCCCGGCGGGGTGCAGGTGTCCGTTGCGCACCCGTTCCGTGATCGCACCGATCGGACGATCCTGGCCGCGCAGCACGACGCGGTGGCGCTGATGGCGAAGGTCGAGGGCGCTCCGGCGGACGACCTGGTGCCGGTGATCCGGTTCAACGCGCTCAGCAATCTGCAGGAGCTCCGCCGACTGGAGAGTCGGGTGCTTCGGGACCGGATCGCGCTGGGCCGCGAGGGCATCGTGCTCGACGCGGTGACGATCGATCGGCGATCGGCCACCGTCGACGTGACGGTGCACGACTACTCGGACGAATCCGCGCGCGTGCTCGCCGCGCGCTATTCAGAGGGGCTTCGCGTACTCCCCGCCACATCGCCGCGGCTCGGTCCAAAGGCGCCGTCGATCGGAAGTTGAACCTGGGTGGACGCGCGACGCGCGACGCTCCGGTTGTTCTGTCTACCTAACGATTCAGAAGGGTGCGTTCTCCGGGTAGGTCGGGGTGCGGACTTTCACAGCGGGTGTGATGGTTTTCGTGCCGCCCCATTTGGTGGTCCAGTGGATGGTTCCGT
>NZ_CAXTHO010000130.1:0-7902 GCF_964244015.1 uncultured Amnibacterium sp.
GCACGTCGACCGTCCGCCGCAGCGCATCGCGCCGTCGATGCGCCGGACGCCGGGTCTGCGCGGCTGAGCAGGTCGGGCTCGATCACCACGTAGGCCAGCGCGGCGAAGCGGTCCGCGACGCCGGAGGGGGATGCGGCGTTCCTCGGGCCGTGCTGCATCCAGCTGGTCGAGATGGTCATCCCGATGCGCCGCGAGGGGGTCGCCCGACGCCGTGTGAACACCACCCGGCGGCGGTCCTCGACCGCGTCGGTCTATCCCTCGAGCCCCGACCAGAACTCGCGGATGACGCGGGTGAACGCCTCCGGGCGGTCGAGTGCGATCTGGGCGCGTGCCTCCGCCACCACCGCGACCCGCGCGAACGGTGCGAGCGCGGCTGCGGCTGCTGCCCGCGGTTCCGGCCACGGGCTCGCCGCATCGCCCGCGACCAGCAGCAGCGGAGCCGTGATGGAGGGGAGCAGGCCGGTGAGGTCGGGGCGGTGCACGTCGAAGCGCGTCACCGATCTCGCCGCGTGCAGTCTGCCGGCCAGCAGCAGCGCGTCCAGCAGGGAGCCGACCGTCTGCGGCTCGGTACCCGACCCCGGCGACAGCTGATCCGCGACGATCGCCCGGCCGACCGAGCCGATCGGACCGACGACCTGCAGCCGCCGGAGCGTCCTCCGCACCCGGCGACGCTCCTCCTGCGGCATCGCGGCAGGGTCCGCCATCGCCGCCACGATGCTGCGGACGAGCGCGGGGGAGCGGGCGGCCAGCTCGAGCCCGAGCCGGCCACCCCAGCCCGCACCGACCCAGTCGACCGCCGATCCGGCCCCGAACGTGCGGGCGACGGTGCGCGCTGCGTCGAGCACCTCCACCGCCCCGATCCGCCGCCGGGCGCTCCTGCCCCAGCCGGGGCCGTCGACGACGAGCAGCCGGCGGCCCTGCAGCAGCGCGGGCAGCACGTAGCCCCAGCTCGAGCCGTCCGCGTACAGGCCGTGCCAGAGCACGGTCGGCATCCCGGCGCCGAACCCGTGCACGGCGACGACGCCCGCCGCCGTCTCGACCTCGACCGGCTCGATCGCCTCCGTCATCGCACGCCGCCCTGACTCAATCGGTGAAGACGACCGCGGTTCCCCACCGCACGCCGTCGGGAGCGTCGACCCGCAGCTCGACCGGCCGGTTCCCGCTGCTGTAGCGGTAGGTGTGGATCGTCGGGATCCCCGGCTGCTGCCCGCCCTCCCGGTGCACCTGCCGCACGAGGTGCTGCTCGCCGGCCGCGTCGTCTCTGCTGCGGAAGGTGCTCCACCCCACCTGCGCGGGCACGTCGACGACGAGGAAGACGGTCGCGCGCCCCCGGGCCGCGGCCGCGTCGACCGGTGCGAGGGTGACGACGCCGTCGCCGACCCCCCTGTCCTCGATCGTGTCGAACCGCGTCGCTCTGCGGAAGCGGGGCAGCGGCTCCGTGGTGATGAGGTAGGCGGCGATGCCCGCGGCGGTGCCCCGCTCGAGGTTCTGCTCGAAGCCCTGCCGGTCGGCCGCGTCCACGGGGAGCGGCGTCGGCGCGGGACCGGCCGGTACCGGGTGGACGGCGGTCCGCGCGACGCCGATCGCGACCACGACGACCACGATCGCGGTGATGAGAACGGCCACGGCCCGCAGTGTCCCGACCGTGCGGCGCCGGGAGTCCGCCTCGGCGCCACCGCCCGCCGCGCGGTAGCGGTCGACGTCGTCCCGTTCAGCGCCCGGCGCGTACAGCCGGCGCCGCAGCGCCTCCGCGTCCTCGCGCACCACGGGACCAGTGTGACCCCATCCGCTGACGGGGACCGGGCATCGAGACCGCTCAGTCGGTGAAGACGACGACCGCGCCCCAGTGCACGGAGTCGTCCAGGTTCAGGGCGAGCCGCCCCGGGGCGCCGCTGTCGTAGACGAACGTGGAGGTGACCGGCTCACCCGGCCGGGTGTTCCCCGGGTGCGACGCGAGCGTCACGACCGGCCCGCTCCGGTCGTTCCGCTGCGCGATCCGCTCCGCCGACCACGAGAAGGCCGCCGCGCGGTCCGTGACGAGGATCACGGTCACCCGCCCGCCCTGCTGCGCCGACACCGACGGATCGAGCGCGATCGTGCTGGTGCCCCGCCCCGAGTACTCGGTGCTGTCCGCTCTGCTGTTCGTCCGCAGGTTCGCGGGCAGGAAGGTCGGGTTGCCGTACAGGTACTGCAGCAGCCCGGGCGCTCCTCCCTCCCGCAGCAGGTCCACGAACATCAGTCGCGTCGACGACGACGCGGGCACGCGGGCCTGCGTGATCCCGGCCGGTGTCGAGGGCGTGGAGGTGGAGGTGGCGCGGGGCGCGGTGACCGCGGCCAGCGGGTGGGTGACCAGCAGCGCCGCGACGGCAGCGACGACGAGCACGACGCCGAGCACGCCGCCACCGGCGACGATCGTGGCGCGGGTGCGGGACGCGACGACCCGTGCGGGTCGGGCCGTCGGCTCCAGCGACACGGCGCCGGTCTCGGCCGAGCGGTACGCCGCGACGTCGTCCTGGGTCACGCCGGGCGCGTAGAGGCGGCGCCGCAGGGCCTCGAGCCGTGCCGCCTCCGACGACTTCCTCGGATCCACCTGCACAGCGTGACACCCCGGCCTCCACGTCCTGCCGCGTCAGTGTTGCCTCATCCGTGTCCACGACGCCGCGGCAGAGCGACGTCGAACCCGCTCACCGCTCACCGTGAGGCGGGATGCGGTGTGCTGGTCACCGTGCCCGATGACGTGAACCCGAACAGCCGACCGCGGCTCACCGCCGTCGACCTGGCGATGCTGCGCGTGCGGCGCTTCACGCAGCACCGGCTGGCGCCGGCCGTGTACGGCGAGCGACACGCGGTCGGCATCCGCGCCTGGACCGTCGGCGGCGAGCCGGTGCCGTCGGGGCACGCGATGCAGCAGGAGTTCCTCCCGTTCGCCGTCGGGGAGGCGTGGGGCCGCCCGTGGGACACGGTCTGGTTCGAGGTCCGCGGCGAGGTCCCGGCGGGCTGGACCGACGCCGAGCTGCTGGTCGACCTCGGCTTCACCAGCGAGCTGCCCGGCTTCCAGGCCGAGGCGACCGCGTACCGGCCGGACGGCTCGGTGATCAAAGCGGTGGAGCCGCGCAACACGTGGGTGCCGCTCGACGGCCCCGGACCCTTCACCGTCTTCCTCGAGGCCGCCGCGAATCCGCTGATCGGCGCACTATTCGGCTACGAGCCGACGCCGCTCGGCGACCCGGCCACCGCCGGCGACGCACCCCTCTACCGACTCGGCGGCATCGCCGTCGCGCAGCGCGACGTCGTCGTGTGGGAACTCCTCCAGGACGTCACCGTGCTCGACGGGCTGGTCGAGGTGCTGCCGGCCGCGAGGGTGCGGAAGGCGGAGGTGGTCCACGCGCTCGAGCGGATGGTCGATGCGATGGACCCGGACGACATCGCGGGCACGGCCGGGCTCGGCCGCTCGGTGCTCGGGCCGACCCTCGCGATCGCGTCCGCGGACAGCACGCTCGAGGTGTCGGCGGTCGGGCACGCGCACATCGACTCCGCGTGGCTCTGGCCCACCCGGGAGACCGTGCGGAAGGTGGCGAGGACGTTCGGGAACGTGCTCGACCTGATCGACCACGACCCGGAGTTCGTCTACGCCGCCTCCTCCGCCCAGCAGTACGCCTGGCTGAAGGCGAGCCAGCCGGCGCTGTTCGAGCGCGTCCGCGCCGCGGTCGCCGCGGACCGGATCCGCCCGGTCGGCGGGATGTGGGTCGAGTCCGACACCAACATGCCGAGCGGGGAATCCCTCGTCCGGCAGTTCGTGCTCGGCAAGCGGTTCTTCCTCGAGGAGTTCGGCGTCGAATCCGACGAGGTCTGGCTGCCCGACTCGTTCGGCTACACGGCCGCGCTGCCGCAGATCGCCCGAGCTGCCGGCGCCCGCTACTTCCTCACCCAGAAGCCGTCCTGGAACGAGACGAACCGCATGCCGTACTCGTCGTTCCTCTGGGAGGGGATCGACGGCTCGCGCATCTTCACGCACTTCCCGCCGGCGGAGACCTACAACTCCGATCTCGGCGCCCAGGATCTGGCGCGCACCGAGGTGCGGTTCGCCGAGAAGGGCCGTGCCCGGCACGTGCTCGGCCTGTTCGGGTGGGGCGACGGCGGCGGTGGCCCGACCCGCGAGATGCTCGCAGCGGCGCACCGCAAGCGCGACCTCGACGGGTCCCCGCGGGTGCGGCTGACCGATCCGCACACGTTCTTCGCGGCTGCGGAGGCGGAGCTCGCCGAGCCCTCCGTCTGGTCGGGGGAGATGTACCTCGAGCTGCACCGCGGCACCCTCACGTCGCAGCAGCGCACGAAGCGCGGCAACCGGCACAGCGAGGCGCTCCTGCGGCAGGCCGAGCTGTGGGGGACGACCGCCTTCCTCCTGCGCGGCACGCCGTACCCGTATGCCGAGCTCGAACAGGCCTGGCAGGTCGTGCTGCTGCAGCAGTTCCACGACATCCTCCCCGGCTCGTCGATCGCGTGGGTGCACCAGGAGGCGGAGCGGAACTTCACCGAGGTCGCAGCGTCGCTCGAGGCCCTGATCACGTCGTCGTTCGAGGCGCTGGCGGCGGGAGGCACGGCGGCGGTCGTCGCGAACGCGGATCCGTTCGCCCGTGCCGGCGTTCCGGCGCTCGGCATCGGCGTCGCGACGGAGCCGGTCGCCGCCGTGCCGAGGGAGACGCCGCGCGGGTTCGCCCTCGTCGACGACGCCCTCCGGGTGGTCGTCGACCGGCGTGGGGTGTTGATCTCGATCCAGGACCGCGCGACGGGTCGCGAGGTCCTGCCGGCCGGCCTGGCCGGCGGCGTGCTGCAGCTGTTCCGCGACACCCCGCGCGAGTGGGACGCGTGGGACATCAACGAGGAGGACCAGCGCAGCGGCCGGGAGCTGCTCGAGCCCGAGTCCGTGCGGGTCGACGGCGACGCCGTCGTGGTCCTGCACCGGTTCGGCGCCTCCACTGCGGAGGTCCGCCTCCGGGTCGTGGACGGGCGGCTCGAGTACGCGTTCGACATCGACTGGCACGAGTCGCAGAAGCTGCTGAAGCTCGCCTTCCCCCTCGACGTGCGGGCGACCCAGGCGACGAGCGAGATCCAGTTCGGGCACCTGCAGCGCCCCATCCACCGCAACACCTCGTGGGACACGGCGCGGTTCGAGACCGTCGCGCACCGGTGGATCCACGTCGGCGAGCCGGGGTTCGGCGTCGCCATCGCGAACGACGTGGTGTACGGGCACGACGTGCGATCCGACGCCGCCCCCTCCGGCCGGCCGATGGCGGTCGCGCGGCTGTCGCTGCTGCGCTCGCCGACGTTCCCCGATCCCGCGGCGGACCAGGGGCGCCATGCGTTCACGGTCAGCGTGCGCCCCGGCGGGATCCCGGAGGCGATCCGCGACGGCTACGCCCAGCACCTTCCGCTGCGGCGCACGACCGGTGCGGTCGTCGAACCGCTGCTCACCGTCTCGAACCCCGCGGTGATCGTCGAGGCGGTCAAGCTCGCGGAGGATCGCGGCGGGGATGTGGTCGTGCGCCTCTCGGAGTCGCTCGGCGGCCGGGCGACGGCGGACCTCCGGACCTCGTTCGACTGGACGGCCGTGGAGGCGACGGACCTGCTGGAACGCCCGATCGACAGCGAAGCGCTGGGTGAATCGGCGCAAGGGGAGTCGGTCCGCATTCACCTCCGCCCGTTCGAGCTGCTCACCCTCCGATTCCGGCGGTGACGTCGACGCCGAGCTCACGCGGTCCTCGGATGGGCGCGGTCGCCACCGCGGACGGGCGCTGCTGCGTGCTCAGTCGGTGCTGACGCTGCCCGGTGCCGTGCGCTGCTGCCGCGTGCGAGGCGGCTGACGGATCCAGGTCGCGAGGATGAAGGACTTGGCGAAGTGCGCCGACAGCCGACCGCCGGCGACGACGGCAGCCTGCGGTCCGCTCAGCCTGCGGAGCTGCCACGTCTCGTCGCCGCTGTCCGCCACGGTCAGCAGGGCGATCTCGCTGAGCACATCGTCGGTCTCCCACGGCCCGAGCGCGCACGCGAGCAGGAACTCACGACCGACCCGAGCTGCTTGCGACTGCACACCGTCAGCGACGGCGACCTCCGCGAGGAGCTTCGGCAGGTCCTTCCGCTCGCATGCGGGCTCCCAGTACCGGAGGAACTCGTACAGCAGCGTCACCAGGGCTCCCCATCAGCAGCGAGACCCCAGCGTCGCACCTGGATGGCTGCGCGCGCGCCGGGCGTCGCCGAGGTCCCGATTCAGAGTCGTGGATCGATCGGGTCGGACTCGAGGGCGAGGGTGGCGAACACCGCCTCGTGCACGCGCCAGAGGGGTTCGCCCGAGGTGAAGCGCCGCAGCCCCTCGATGCCGAGGGCGTACTCGCGGGCGGCGAGGGAGCGCTTGTGGCCGGTGCTGCGGTCGCGGAGGCGGGCGAGGTTCGCCTCGTCGGTGTAGTCGGGGCCGTAGATGATGCGGAGGTACTCGCGGCCCCGGACCTTGATCCCGGGCTGGGCGGCGCCCTTCGCCGTGCGTGTGAGGTTCGCGAACGGCTTCACGACCATGCCCTCGCCTCCGGCTTCGGTCAGCTCGAGCCACCACGCGGTCGCAGCCGCGGTGCTGTCCTCGTCGGCCGGATCGGCGCGAATCCGCCGCGTGGGGCACAGGAGGTCGGGCGCGGCTGCGACGAGCCGGTCCGCGATGCCGAGATGCCAGCCGTGGTCCTGCTCCTCGAAGGTGCGCGTGCCCGCGGCGAGCACCTGGAACGGGGCGAAGCGGACGTCCGCCGCGTCACCGACGTACCGGCGGTAGGCGTCGCGGAACAGCGCGAGCGAGTCGTGTCGGCGTGCGGTGCGATCCGCGAGTTCGCCGACGTCGAGCCCCCTGGCGGCCGCGGCGGCGAGCGCCGCCGCCGTGCTCGAGGTCGCAGCGATGCCGGCCGCGCCGACGGAGGCGTACAGGTCCCGGATGAGCCCACCGGCCTTCAGCGACCAGGGCAGCAGCTCGCCGTCGAGCAGGACCCAGTCGGCGTCGAGCTGCGACCAGATGCCGGTGGACTCGAGTGCGTCGTCGAGCCCGGCGAGCAGGCGGTGCTCGTCCGCGGCGTCGTCGAAGAACGGGCGGCCGGTCCGCGTGTGCACGAGCCCGCGCCAGCCGTCCGGGGCGTCGAAGCGGGCCGGGTCACGGGCCACGAGCACGACGGCGCGGGAGCCCATGTGCTTCTCCTCGCAGATCACCTCCGTGACGCCGGCGGCTCGGTAGGCGCGGAACGCCTCCGCAGGGTGCTCGAGGAAGCCGGGCACGGTCGACGCGTCGGGCGGCGACATGGTGGGCGGGATGTACAGGAGGCGTCTCGGGTCGACGGCCCAGCGGCTCATGACCTCGAGCCCGCCGGCGGACTGCTCCTCCCGGATCGTGATCCGGCCGTGGGTCGCGGTCTCGACCAGCAGCTTGCCCTGCACGTCCTCGAGCCGCAGGCGCCCGGACTCCCGCTCCGCCTCGGGCCCTGCCTTGGGTACGACGAGCGGCCGGACCGGCTCGTACCAGACCTGCTGGGCGGGTACCGCGACGATCGCGCGCTCGGGGTAGCGCATCGCCGAGAGGGCCCCGCCGAACACGCAGCCGGTGTCGAGGCAGGCGGTGCCGTTGACCCACTCGACGGTCGGGACCGGGGTGTGCCCGTAGAGCACGGTCGCGGTGCCCCGGTAGTCCTGCGCCCACGGGGAGCGGACCGGCAGCCCGAACTCGTCCGTCTCACCGGTCGTCTCGCCGTAGAGCGCGAAGGCGCGGACGCGGCCGGAGGCGCGACCCTGGTACTGCGCCTTCAGGCCGGCATGCGCGACCACGAGCCGGCCGCCGTCGAGGACCAGGTGCGCGACGAGCGCCGAGCAGAAGTCGAG
>NZ_CAXTHO010000131.1:0-7898 GCF_964244015.1 uncultured Amnibacterium sp.
CAGGTCCAGCTGCGTCACGTTCGGAAAGAGCAGAGCGACGAACCGCGTCTCGGCACGCATCCTCCATTCTCCGTCTGTCTTCTCGCCAGCAGAGCGCTGCAGACAGGAAGACATGAGTAGCGCGATTCGGTGCCGTCCGTGAGGAACAGAGAGCGGTGAGGTCACCGAAGGTGTAGGGGACCGATCGACGGGTCCAGCAGAGTGAGGTGCTGCCGCACGCGTCCGTTGCCAGCCCTCGCGATGACGACCGGCGTACTCATCATCCTCACCCGCATTGGCGCAGGATTCGCAGCCAGGAGCCTCAGGGTCAGCCAGCGAGCACTCTGAGCACGCTCCTGGCGAGCGGTGACGTCCGACCATGAGGTCTCGAAACTCTGCCCGTGCGACACAGATCGACAGTTGGTCGCGTACGCGACGATGACGCGGGAGCATGAGCGCGACGCGAAGCAGTGCGATGACAAGGAGGTAGTTACCGATGACGGAACCCGCATACCCGCGCAAGGCGCCCTGGATCATCGCCCTTCTCGTCGCCATTGTCGTTCCGATACTGACGTTCGCTACTCAGCAAGGACAGTGCTTCGATGCAGCAGCGGGCGGAGGAGAAAGCTTGTGTTCAAGCGGACCGACTGTTGGCTGGGCCGGAGCCTGGCTCATCACCGCCGCCTGCGTGATCCTGCTCGTCATCAGCGTCGTGAACCTGCTGCGCCGCCGCTCCGCGGACTGAAGCTCCTAACCCGGAGGCCTCAGAAGCCTGCTCGTTTGACGGTCGGTCAGGTTGGCCAACGCTCCTCGAGCCTGACATCGGTCGAGAGTGTCGGCAAGTGCGGGCTCAGTCGCCTGCTCCTGAAGCTCACCTGGATGCGGACCCGCTCAACCTCGGCGTGCTGGGTTGGTAGGGCGGACGGGACTTGAACCCGTGACCGATGAGTCCAGTGCTCGATGGCCCGGCTTCCGAGGGCAGGTTCGATCACAGAAGCCCGTATTCATGCTGATCGAGCTCGCTCTGAGATTCTCTCGATCACCGGGATCGCAGGCGTGTCAAACGTCTCGTGAGCAGGGGGCGAGACAACCGAGCTGCGAAGCAAGTGATGGGCGACGGTCGTTCTAGAGCCGCGCGCAGCGGGTGAAGCGCTTGCTCGCGCGGAGAATGTCGTCGCCCGGTCGTAGCGTCTGTCCGTGTACGTCCCTGGCGCCGAGGGACTTGGGTGGGCCCTTCGTGCACTGATCGCCGAGGACGCGCAGTGGGCGTTAGACATGCTGCTCTCAGCGCGAAGGACGAGCGAGAGTCTGGGTGGGCTGCTTTCAATGCTGATGCTCGGCCACAGTTCGCGAATTACCTATGAGGGTTCGAACGCTATTCGAACTGACCCGACGGGGCGCCAGGTCCAGCCGTTCGTGGATCTCCTTCCAGCAGCAAGTAGCCCCGTCATCACCTCCGCGCGGCACGCGACGAAGCTCATCGATGGGATCCGCAAGCCGGCAGCGCCTCTCGAGCAGCAGATGCAAGTGTTGCTCGATGCGCATCGCGACGCAATGTTCGGTCGGGCGCCCTCCTGGATGCGTTCCAAGCTGCCGGAGCTCAGCGTCCTGTCCTTCCGTGGCCGGCTTCTCGGCGTGAGTCCCGCTCTTCAGTTCCAGTTCGGTATACCCGCCTCCGTACCGGCCACCGAGCTCGGCGCGCTGCTTCATGCCAGCGCTGAAGAACAAGGCGGCACGCTCTTGATCCTCGCGGCGCTGGACCTCAACGAGCAGCGTCTCCAACCGCTTCAGAACCTGACTGGCACGCTGGACATGGCAGGTGTCGAAGTTCAAATCGAAGACCGCCGGTCCGCTGAGCTGATCGAGCGCTACGCCTCCAGCCCGTCAGATGTGGGAGCGCTGGTGCTCGCTTTGATTGAAGGGAATGTCAACACGGCACTCGAAGCGCTGCGGCCAGGTGAGAACACATATCCGGGACCCGTCTTCAGGGCGCGGCTCTTGACTCTCGTCGCCGCGCTCACGAGCCTGCAAACACTCTCCGACGGCTCGTCCGGGCTCTCCGCGCCTGGATCGTGCTTAGAACTCCTCGCTGACCCGCGCGCTCGTCTCCTAGCGCAGCCGGGGGGTGGGCCACGCCGGCTTCGCAACGCGCTCATGCATTACCGCTTTGACCGGCAGGACCTCAAACTCGACACCGACGAGCCGCTCCTCGGGCTGGTCGAGGCGGTCGGTGAGACGAAATCATTCGAGGATCTGAACTCGGTCACACAGGAACTGCTTTCCGAACTCGCAGAAGCTCTCAGATCAGTCTGATTGGCCTTGAGAGCGTCTCACCGGGAGGGGAAGTGACACGGCCTCCGCGGACTGAATCGCCCCGGCGTGTCTGGAGACTCCGCCCTTTGGGAAGGATGGGGTCATGGTCAAGGGGCCTCAGTACCCGGCCGAGCTTCGGGAGCGGGCTGTTCGGCTCGTTGCGGAGTCCGTGAGGGATGGTCGGGGCGAGTGGGAAACCATGCGCTCCGTCGCGGAGAAGCTCGGTGTCGGTGCGCCGGAAACGGTCCGCAAATGGGTCCGAGTGGCGCAGTCGGCGGTCGATCCAGGCGCGGTAAGCGTCGCCGAGGAGTCGGACGAGACGGGCTCCGATGGGGCGTCGAGCCGATCTGCCGAGTGCTCACCGAGCACGGAACGCCGATCGCGCCCTCCTCCTACTCCGAGCACAGGGCCGCGCCAGCAACCGCAGCTCGGGCGGCGCGGACGGAACGCGACGAGACCCTCGACGCCGCGGTGAAGCGGCTCTACGGGGCGAACTACTCCGCGTATGGGGCGAGGAAGGTCTGGCTGGCGTTGCGGCGCGAGCAGATCGACGTCGCCCGCTGCACGGTCGAGGCCTCGATGCGCCGTCAGTGCCTGCAGGGCGCCCGCCGGGGGAAGGTGAAGAAGACCACGATCGCGGACCCGCACGCGGTCAGGCCGGATGACCTCGTCAAGCGGGTCTTCGATCCAGAATCGCCGGATCGGCTCTGGGTCGCGGACTTCACCTACGTGCTGACCTGGTCGGGCTGGGTCTACGTGTCATTCGTGATCGATGCGTACGCGAGACGGATCCTCGGCTGGCGTTGCTCGACCCGGATGACCACCCCGCTCGTCCTCGACGCGATCGAGCAAGTGATCTGGACCCGGGAACGCGAAGGCGTCACCGACCTCACCGGCTGATCCATCACACCGACAGGGGCAGCCAATACACCTCGATCGCGTTCACCGACCGGCTGCTCGAGGCCGGCATCGACGCATCCGTCGGCGCGACCGGCAGCTCCTACGACAACGCTCTCGCCGAGACGATCAACGGCCTCTACAAGACCGAACTCATCCACCCGGGCAAGCCCGGGAAGACACTCGAGCAGGTCGAGATCGCGACGCTGGAATGGGTCGACTGGTTCAACCATCGCCGCATCGCGCAGCACTGCGACGACCTCACACCCGTCAAATTCGAGCGCGCCCACTATGGTCGAATCGAGGCCGGGCAAACCGCCCAGTACTCACAAATGTGAGCCTCCGGACACGCCGGGGCGATTCAGTCCGCACGCGGCGGGGTCTGCTGAGCAGGGAAGTAAGACTGGCTGGTCAGGAGGCGAGAGGCGTCTCGCGCTAGTGAACACGGACCCGAGCGCGGCCTCGACGTTCGTACGACGCATCGAAGCGAATGTGAGGCTTTCCAGATGCCCGAACCCGCCCCGACCGAGCGTCTTCGCTTTCGGCAGATGGGTCCAGGGGACCTCGACGCGATGGCCGCGCTGCTGGGCGACTCCGTGGTGACGCGGTTCTACCCGGCTCCGATGTCGCGTGAGGAAGCTTCTGGATGGATCTCTTGGAACCAGGACAACTATCGGCAGCACGGATATGGCCTTTGGCTGCTTTCCAGACCCGATGGTGAATTCGTCGGCGACTGTGGCCTCACCTGGCAGTCCGTCAACGGGACCAACCGCCTCGAGGTTGGTTACCACGTGCGGGCGGACCTCCATGGGTTGGGGCTTGCAACAGAAGCCGCGGCCGCTACCCGAGACTTCGCGCGTGATGTGATTCAGGCGGACGAGCTGATCGCGATCACCCACCCGGCCAACCGCGCCTCGCAGCGCGTCGCGGAGAAAGTAGGAATGCAGCGGATCGAAGACGATCGTGGCGAGGACGGAACCGTTCACTGGGTGCACGGAATGCGCCTGCATCGTAGGTAGGCGTTCCCGCCCCCGGCCGGCGCTGGCCGCTGCGCATGTGAATTCCAAGGAAGCGTGCCCTCGTAGCGAGTAGAAGTGGCCCAATCGGAGCCGAAGTTTGGACTTACCAGGGCTTTCGTCGTAGGGCGGACGGGACTTGAACCCGTGACCGATGGATTATGAGTCCAGTGCTCTAACCAGCTGAGCTACCGCCCCACCGAGACCCTATCCGCGCGAGGCCCGCCCCTCCGTGACACTCCCGCCTGCGGCGGCGGGCGGAGTTGGCACGGAGGGGCGGGGTAGCGGTGCTGCTGGGAAGGGGCCGGGTCGTATGGTCTGCTCCGTGACGGACGAGACACTCGAGCTGGACGGCGCGACCCTGTCGTACGAGGTGCAGGAGGGGGCCGGCCCGACCGTCGTGCAGCTGCACGGCCTCAGCTCCTCTCGCGCGAGCGAAGCGGAGGCCGGGTACTTCGACTGGTCGCCGATCGCGGAGGCCGGCAGGCGCCTGGTCCGGTACGACGCCCGTGGGCACGGCCGCTCGACCGGGCGAGCGGAGCCCAGCGACTACGCCTGGCCGAAGCTCGCGGAGGACCTGCTCGCCCTGCTCGAGGTGGTCTCGCCCGACGAGCCGGTCGATGCGGTGGGGGTGTCGATGAGCGTCGGGACGCTGCTGCACGCGGTGACCCTCCGGCCGGAGCGGTTCCGCCGTCTCGTCCTGGTCATCCCGCCGACGGCATGGGGCACCCGCGCCGGGCAGGGCGACACCTACCGCCAGCTGGCGGACCTCGTCGAGCTGCAGGGCGTGGACGGACTGGTGCGGGCGATGAGTGCGTTCGGGACCCTCCCGCTGCTGGAGGAGGGCGGCTGGACGCGCGCGCCGCTGCCGGACATCGCCCCGGCGATCCTGCCGGCCGTGTTCCGCGGTGCGGCGGCGACCGACTTCCCGGCACCCGATGCGGTGGCGACGATCCGGCAGCCGGTGCTGATCACCCAGTGGGTGGGCGACCCGGGACACCCGATGTCGACGTCCGAACGCCTCCACGACCTGCTGCCCGAGTCGACCCTCGAGGTCCTCAGCACGCCGGACGCCCTGCGCGCGCTCGGCGACCGGGCGGCCGGCTTCCTCCGCTGAGCGCGTCAGCAGGACCCAGCACCATCAGCAGGACACGATCACGCGCTGAGTCCTACTGTCGTCGCTGAATCCTGCTCTCGTGCTTCAGCAGAGGCGGAGGCGCGGTGCCGCAGGAGTGCGACGGCGAGCGGTGCCGCCTCGGATCACTCCGAGATCGCGCTCCTCGCCCTCCGGGCGAGCGACATGAACTGCTCCCGCACCTTCGCGGACAGCGGCGGCACGTCCGTCTCCGGATCGGTGATCTCCTCGCCGCGGTACAGCCGCTCGAAGATCGTGATGGTCGTGTCGATGTCATGCGGCTCGAGCAGCCGGAGGGAGGCGTGCTGCATGATCGTCCGCTCGTCCTGCGGCATCCGCAGCACCCGCTCGAGGCGGTCGGCGAGCGCATCGACGTCGCGGGGCGGGAACAGGAACCCGTTCTCGCCGTCCTTCACGAGGTGCGGCAGCGCCATCGCGTCCGCCGCGACGACGGGCAGGCCGCTCGCCATCGCCTCCATAGTCGCGATCGACTGCAGCTCGGCGGTCGACGGCATCGCGAACACGGTCGCCCGGCTGAGGATCTCTCGCAGCTCGTCGTCGCTGACTCGGCCTGGGAAGTGCACCTGATCGGCGATGCCCAGACGCTGAGCCTGCTGTTCGAGCGCCTTCCGGATGTCGCCCTCACCGACGAGGTCGAGCTGCGCGTGCAGCTCCTTCGGCATCCGGGCGATCGCCTCGACCAGGTCGGGCAGCATCTTCTCGCCCGTGATCCGGCCGACGAAGACGATGCGGTTGTCGGGCTTCGGCTCGAAGTCGGGCGAGTAGTCGCTCATCCGGATGCCGCACGAGATCGCGTGGACATGCCGCAGGCCGGTGCGGGACTCGAGGTACTCGGCTGCCCGCTTCGTGGGCGTCGTCAGCGCCGACGCCTTGCTGTACAGCCGCGTGCAGTCCTTCCATGCCAGCCAGGTGATGAACGGCCAGGTGAACTTCGGGAACGGGGTGTGCTCGATCAGGTTCTCGGGCATGAAGTGGTTCGTCGCCACGACGCGGATGCCGCGCTTCGCCGACTCGGTGGTGATGCCGCGGCCGACCAGCATGTGCGACTGCATGTGCGACACGTCGGGCCGCACCTGGTCGATGACCCTGCGCGCGTTGTGGTGGATGCGCCACGGATAGACGGCCCGGAGCCAGTCGTGCAGCGGCCAGCGGAAGCTGTTCAGGCGGTGCACCGTGAGCATCTGCCCGAGGTGCTCCTCCCGGTAGGCGCCCTGCTTCTGGCCGTGGCTCTGCGCGATGATGTGCACGTCGTGGCCGCGGGAGGCGATGCCGGAGGCGAGGCGGACGGAGAAGCTCGCCGCGCCGTTGACGTCGGGGGCGAAGGTGTCGCCACCCATGAGGACGGTGAGCCGTGGCTTCGCGGCCTCGTCCGTCGAGTCGCTGATGGCGGTCTCCTCGGGCGGTTCGTGCCCCCATCACGGGGGCGGGGGGCCTGCTCGACGGTAGCGCATGCCCTCGCGGCCCCGGTTCCGGTGCAGCGGCGTGCCCTCAGCCCGCCTTCGCCGCTTCCCTCGCCGCCACCTCCGGATGGTGTCTCGCGAGCTGGAAGACGCCGAACACGGCGAGCGCACCGGCGACGAGGAACGCCGGCACCGCCCAGAGCGGCGCGTTCGCCGCCTCCTTCAGCACGATCACGCCGATGCCGACCGCGACGATCGGGTCGACGACCGTGAGCCCGGCGATCACGAGGTCGGGCGGGCCGACCGCGTACGCGGTCTGCACGAGGTAGAAGCCGCCGAAGCCCGCGGCGAGCAGGCCGAGGACGCACAGCAGCGTGAACCAGTCGAACTGGCCCTGGACCAGCCGGGTGATGACCGTCTTCGCGATCGTGGCCACGAACCCGTAGAGCACGCCCGCACCGACGATGTAGGCGATGGGCGTCATCCGCGTGCGGTAGATCGCGTACAGCGTGCCCATCACCACGAGCACGACCGCGAGCAGCACGAGGATCGTGCGGAGGTCGTCGTCGCTGATCGGGCTGTCCGACGCGACGAACGCGGCGATCGTCACGAAGATCGCGACCCCGCCGACGCACAGGGCGATCGCGCGCACCACCTTGCGGTGCAGCGTCACGTGGGTCATCCGCGAGTTCAGGATCGCGGTCACGACGAGCGCGATCGCACCGAGCGGCTGCACCACGATCAGCGGCGCGAACCGGAGGCTCGTCAGCTGCAGCGCGATGGCCAGGCCGAGCATGATCGTGCCGATCAGCCATGACCGGGTGCGGATGAGGCGCAGCAGCTCGGACCGGCCCAGCTCCTCGCCCTCCGTGCTGCGACGCGCCTCCACCTGCTTCACGCCGCGCGACTGGAACTGCGCGCCGAAGCTGAGGAAGACGGCCCCGACCAGGGCGATCGGGATGCCGACCGCCTGCGCTGGACCCAGCACGGGGTTGTGCAGCTCGAGGGCGATGGCGGGCAGCACGCGGGGCACGATAGCGGCCGGAGGGCCCCGGTACGCTGCTGGGACCCCTGTTTCGCGGATGGCATGTGGAGGTCGGTCGGGATGAGCGTGTTGCCGATCCGGATCACCGGGGA
>NZ_CAXTHO010000132.1:0-7803 GCF_964244015.1 uncultured Amnibacterium sp.
CGCACGAGCCGGATCGCTCCCCCCTCGACGCGCTCGACGACACGGGCGAGCAGAGCCAGCAGCAACAGCAGTTCCGTTTTGAAGGAGTTCTCGCGTCGAATGCGCACGAACTCCTTCAAAACGGAGATTCGGAGGTGCAGTCGTGCTGAGCCGGATCGCCGAGAGCCTGTTCTGGATCGGGCGCTACATCGAGCGCGGCGACGGCACCGCCCGCATCCTCGACGTGCACCTCCAGCTGCTGCTCGAGGACCCGTGGGTCGACGAGGACACCGCCTGTCGCGGGCTGCTGTCCGTGATGGGGTCGGCGCCCTCCAGCACCGGATCGCTCAACCGGGGCGACGTGCTCGCGATCCTCGGGGTCGACCGCACCCATCCCGCCTCCATCGCCTACTCCCTCACCGCCGCTCGCGAGAACGCGCGGCGTGCCCGCGAGATCGTCAGCACCGAGCTGTGGGAGTGCCTCAACACGACCAGGGCGCGGATCCCCCGCCAGGTGTCCCCCGCCAGGGTCTCGGAGTTCTTCGCCTGGGTGCGCGAGCGCACCGCGCTCGCGGTGGGGATCATCGAGAGCGCGACGAGCCGCGACGACGTCTGGCAGTTCTTCACCCTGGGCAGGAGCCTCGAGCGCGCGGACATGACGGCCCGGCTGCTCGCGACGCATGCCCTGACCGGCAACAACGGCCCGAGCTGGACGACGCTGCTGCGCTCCTGCGGCGGCTACGAGGCCTACCTCCGCACGTACCGGGGGGTCCCGTCCGCGCAGAACGCCGCCGAGTTCCTCGCCGTCGACCGGTTGTTCCCGCGATCGATCCTGTTCTCGATCACGCGTGCCGAGTCCTGCCTCCGGCAGCTCGAGCCGCGGAACGAACGCGTCGGCACCTCCGACCGGGCCCTCCGCGTGCTCGGCCAGATCCGGTCCGAGCTGGAGTTCCGGCCGATCGACGAGATCCTGCATGAGCTGGCAATGCAGATGGAGGCGGTGCAGGCCGCCACCTCCGCGGCGTCGGAGGCGATCCGGCAGCGGTACTTCCCGACGAGCGCCGCGCCGGTCTGGGTGGGGGAGGTCACGTCGTGACATCCGACGGCGTGAACATGCGTGCTGCGGCATGAGTCGGCTCAGGGTCCGGCACGTGACCGGCTACCACTACGGCGGCAAGGTCACCCAGTCGTACAACGAGGCGCGGATGCTGCCGGTGTCCGGCGACGGGCAGTTCGTGCTCGCGTCGAACCTCGAGATCTCGCCGATCTCGTCGTCGCACGGCTACGTCGACTACTGGGGCACCCGCGTGAACTCGTTCGAGATCCTGACCCCGCACGAGGAGCTGTCGCTGACCGCGACGAGCCTCGTGGAGGTGCAGCGCGCGACGCATCCTGCTCCCGGGCTCTCCTGGGCGGACCTCGCACCGGCGGCACGAGCGTCCGTCGACACGGTCGAGCAGCTGCAGCAGACCCGCCTCACCGAGCCGGCCGACGAGGTGCGCGAGATCGCGAAAGCCGTCGCCGCCGATCTCGAGCCGTGCGAGGCGGCCCGCGCGGTCTGCCGCGAGATCCACGAGCGCGTCGTCTACATGGCCGGCGTCACCGGCGTGCAGTCGACGGCGCAGGAGGCGTGGGCGCACGGGCGCGGCGTCTGCCAGGACATCGCGCACATCGCGATCGGCGCCCTCCGCTCGATCGGCATCCCGGCGCGCTACGTCTCGGGCTACCTCCACCCGGACCCGTCGTTCCCCCTCGGCACGCCGGTGACGGGGGAGTCGCACGCCTGGGTCGAGTGGTTCTGCGGCTCGTGGCACGGTTTCGACCCCACGAACGACCTCGAGATCGGGGAGCGCCACGTGCTCGTCGGCCGCGGCCGGGACTACACCGACGTCGCACCCCTGCGCGGCATCTACGCCGGGCCATTCGGCAGCCGGCTGTTCGTCGAGGTGGAGATCACGCGCGAGGTGTGACCGCCTGCGCGCAGCGGTCCTCCACACCCGTTCGGGGAGGATGGCGGCATGTCCCGCCTGATCCTCGTCCGTCACGGTCAGACCCCGTCGAACGTGCAGGGACTGCTCGACACCGCTGCCCCGGGCCCGGGCCTCACCCCGCTCGGGCACGAGCAGGCCGCTGCGCTGGTCGACGTGCTCGCCGCCGAACGGATCGACCGGATCGTCGCGTCGCCGCTCGCTCGGACCGTGGCGACGGCGACGCCCCTCGCGGAGGAGCGCGGGCTGCCGCTCGGGCAGGATGCGGGCCTCCGCGAGATCCTCGCGGGCGACCTCGAGCTGCTCGCCGACCGCGACTCGCATCTCACCTACCTGCACACCGTCTTCGCCTGGGCGGCCGGCGACCTGACCGCCGCGATGCCGGGCGACCCGGAGACGGGGGCCGGCTTCCTCGAGCGGTACGACGCCGCGGTGGAGGCGGCCCTCGACGGAGCGGACACGGCCGTCTGCGTCAGTCATGGTGCGGCGATCCGCGCGTGGGCGGTCGCCCGCGCCGACAACGTCCCGGTCGGGTTCGGTCTCGAGCACGGCCTGCCGAACACCGGGGTCGTGATCCTCGATCGGCACGGCTCGGGGCCGTGGCGGGTCGACGCCTGGTTGGACCGCCGGTTCGCCGCCCCGGAGAGCGATCCGACGGGATCCCCGATCCGGTGACGCGCTCGCGCAGCACCCTCGTCCTCGCGGCCGCGCTGGGCGCAGCCACCGTGCTCCTCGCGGTCGGTGCGGCGGCACGAGGGTCGATGCCGCTGCCCGTCGTGGCGCACCTCGGTGGTCCCGCCGTGCACCTCGGGGCGCTGCAGGTCGGTGCCGCGGTCGTGCTGCCCCCGGCGGTCGTCGCGGTCGTGGCGGCGATGCACGGCACGGGCCTGCTCGGACGGTCGTCCGTCGTCATCGCATCGATCGGCGCAGTGCCGATCCTGCTGGTGCTCGTCGTGACGCTGAACGGTGCGGCCGAGGCGACCGTCCTCGTCCTGACCTACGCGTCGAGCGCCGGAGGCGTCCTCTTCCGCTCCCTGCACCGGCCGGGCGGCGATCCGGTGCCGCTGCGCTGGTGGGCGGTGCTCGGCATCGTCCCCTGGGGCGCGGTCGCGTTCACCCAGGTGGGCGGACTGCTCACTGGGACGCCGCCGTCGGTCGCGATCCGCGTGCTCACCCTCGTCGTGCTCGCCGCGAGCATCGCGGAGTTCGTCGCCGCGTACCGCCGACGGGACCGGCCGCCGGCGGCGTGGGTACAGCTGCTGCTCGTCGCCGCGCCGGGGCTCCTGCTCGCCGTGCTGGTCCTCGCCGCCGTGCGCTGACGACCGGGCGCGGCGCATTCTCAGACTCCGGCGGCGGCGGCGCGGAACGATGCTCGGATGAAGACGCCGTTCGGCCTGCTCGACACCTCCGCTCCCGAGAACCGCCGACCGGGGGCCGCGCTCGTCGCGGGGATCGTCGCCGGGCTCAGCTCCGGCGCCGTGAAGATGGGCTGGGAGTCGCTGTTCCCGCCCCGCACGCCGGACCGGGAGGTCCCGCCGGTGACGTTCCTGAAGCAGCGCGGCATCGATCCCGACGAGTACACGTACACCTACAACGGCAACCAGGTGCCGTGGGGGGTCCTCGCGGTGCACTTCGGGTTCTCCGTCGTGACCGTTGCGGCGTACTCGGTGGCGGCGGAGTACTTCCCGAAGGTCAAGCTGCTGGGCGGCGCGGCATACGGCATCGGCGCATTCGTCGTCGCGCACGAGATCGTGCTCCCGCGGCTCGGGCTCAGCCCCTCGGCGAAGGACCTGCCGGTCGAGGAGCACGCGTCCGAGTTCTTCGGCCACATCGCCTGGCTGCTCGAGGCGGAGGTGGTGCGCAAGGCGACCCGGCTCGCGATCGCCGGCGTACCCGATGCGGACATCCGCGTGGAGACGGTCGCGAAGCTCGCCGGCGCCGCGCGCGCCGCGCTCGGGCGATGATCCGAGCGTGCTGAGGTGACCGGCCGCAGGCGCGTGCTCGTCGTCCGTCTCGACAGCATGGGCGACGTGCTGATGGCCGGACCGGCCGTCAGGGCGGTCGCGGCGCAGCCGGACACCGAGCTCTGGTTCCTCGCCGGACCGCGGGGGAAGTCGGCCGCGCGCCTCCTGCCCGGCATCGACGAGCTGCGGGTGATCGGCATCCCGTGGATCACCGCGGTCGACCGACCCGTCGACGCGGCGCTCGTCGCCGAGGTGAACGCCCTCGTGGCGGAGTGCCGGCCCGACGAGGCGATCATCCTCACGGCGTTCCACCAGTCGCCGCTGCCGATGGCGCTCCTCCTCCGGCTCGCCGGGGTGCCGGTGATCCGGGGGGCATCCGTGGAGGCGTCCGCCGGGCTGCTGGACGGCCGCTGGATCCCGGGCGAGACGTTCCCCGAGGACATCCCCGAGCCGGAGCGGAACCTCGCGATCGTCGGGCTCGCCGGGTATTCGCTGCCGGAGGGGGACGACGGCCGGTTGCGCGTCACCCTGCCGGCCGAGCGGCCTGCCGCGCTCGACGCGCTGCCCGAGCAGTACCTCGTCGTGCATCCCGGCGCGCAGTACCCCGCGCGGGAGTACCCCGCCGACCACTTCGTCGATGTCGTCCGCCTGCTCACGCAGGCCGGTCACGCCGTCGCGGTGACCGGAGGCGATCATGAGACGGAGCTGACGGCGCGGGTCGCGGGCAGCACCGGGATCGACCTCGGCGGCAGGCTCGACCTCGGGGGCACCGCGATCGCGCTCGCGGGGGCGTCCGTCGTCGTCGTGGGCAACACGGGTCCGGCGCATCTCGCCGCAGCGGTCGGCCGACCGATCGTCAGCCTGTTCTCCGCCGTCGTCCCGCCGGAGCGTTGGGCGCCCTACGGCGTCCCGCTGGAGCTGCTCGGCGATCGCACCGCAGCCTGCATGGGCTCGCGGGCGACGCTCTGCCCCGTTCCCGGGCACCCGTGCCTCACCTCAGTTACCCCGGCCCAGGTGGTCGCCGCGGCGGAGCGTCTGCTCACCCGCGCCTGAAGCGGTTCCCGGATCCGCGGATCACCGAGCACGTCAGCAGGACCGAGCACCGACAGCAGGACTCAGACGCGGATCCTGTCCTGCTGAAGCGTCTGAGTCCTGCTGTCGCACTCCCGCGGATTACTCGCGGAGGGAGAGGTACTTCGCGATCAGAGACCGCGTCGACGGGTCCTGCTTCGCCAGGGCGTCCGCGTCGCCCTCGACCGCGGGCGTGACCTCGAGCGCCAGCTTCTTGCCGAGCTCGACGCCCCACTGGTCGAACGAGTCGATGCCCCACACGGTGCCCTCGACGAAGGTGATGTGCTCGTAGAGCGCGATCAGCTGCCCGACCACGGAGGGGGTCAGCGACGGCGCCAGGATCGACGTCGTCGGCCGGTTGCCGCTGAACGTGCGGGCCGCGACGACCGCCTCCGCGGTTCCCTCGGCACGGACCTCCTCCGCCGTCTTGCCGAACGCCAGCGCCTTCGTCTGCGCGAAGAAGTTCGCCATGAACAGGCCGTGCACGTCGGTCTCGCCGTCCTGCAGCGGATGCGCCGGGTTCGCGACCGCGATGAAGTCCGCCGGGATCAGCCGGGTGCCCTGATGGATCAGCTGGTAGAAGGCGTGCTGGCCGTTCGTGCCCGGCTCGCCCCAGAACACCTCGCCGGTGTCGGTGACGACCGGGGTGCCGTCCCAGCGCACGCTCTTGCCGTTCGACTCCATCGTGAGCTGCTGGAGGTAGGCGGCGAAGCGGTGCAGGTACTGCGCGTACGGCAGCACCGCGTGGCTCTGCGCGCCGAGGAAGGTGCTGTACCAGACGTTCAGCAGACCCATCAGGACCGGCACGTTCGACTCCAGCGGCGTGGTGCGCACGTGCTCGTCGATCGCGTGGAACCCCGCGAGGAACTCGGCGAACCGGTCGGGGCCGATCGTGATGGCGATGGAGGTGCCGATCGCCGAGTCGACGGAGTACCGCCCGCCCACCCAGTCCCAGAAGCCGAACGCGTTCGCGGGATCGATGCCGAACGCCTCCACCTTGTCGAGCGCGGTCGAGACGGCGACGAAGTGCTTGCTCACCGCGTCGCGGCGGGACTCGTCGGTGTCCTGGATGGCGCCGGCCTCCGCCAGGCCGTTCCACAGCCACTGCCGGGCGAGGCGCGCGTTCGTGAGGGTCTCGAGCGTGCCGAAGGTCTTCGACGCGACGATGAACAGCGTCGTCTCGGGGTCGAGGTCGGCGGTCGTCTCGAACAGGTCGGTCGGGTCGATGTTCGAGACGAACCGCGCCGTGAGCCCCGCCTGCACGGACGGCTTGAGGGCCTCGTAGACCATCACCGGCCCGAGGTCGGAGCCGCCGATGCCGATGTTCACGACCGTCTCGACCCGCTTGCCGGTCACGCCGGTCCAGGACCCGTCGCGGACGGCGTTCGCGAACCCGGCGATCTTGTCCAGCACCTCGTGCACGTCGTGGTCGACGTCCTGGCCGTCCACGGTCAGCGGCGCCGGCGGCACCAGGCCGGCCGTGTCCTTCGGGCGGCGGAGGGCGGTGTGCAGCACCGCGCGGTCCTCGGTGACGTTGATGTGCTCGCCGGCGATCATCGCGGCGTACCGGCCGGGCACGTCGACGGTCCTCGCGATCTCGAGCAGGTGGCCCAGCACCTCCTCCGTCACGAGGTTCTTCGACAGGTCGACGGTGAGGTCCGCGGCCTGGAAGGTGTAGGTCTCGGCGCGGCCCTCGTCGTCCGCGAACGCGGCACGCAGGTCGAGGGAGAAGTCCTCCGCGAGATCGGACAGCGCCTGCCAGGCGCTGGAGGTCGTCGGGTCGACGGGTGAATCGGTCATGGTGTGCCGAGCCTTCCGATGTGAGCATGGTGACCGCCCGGCATCGGGCGGGGCCGGAGGAGCCGCGCCTCGCGAGACGCTAGTCCTTCCCCCTGCACGGCTGCTTCTCGCTGCGCGGCCGCTTCTCGCTGCAGGGAACGGCGAGCGGTCGCTAGGGTCCAAGTGTCGTATCGCAGCGGCGGAGGAGGGTGGTTCGGCATGATCGTGGGCATCGAGACCGGCGGCACGAAGGTGGTCTGCGCGGCCGCCCGCCCGGAGGCGCCCGACGAGCTGCTGCTGACCCGCCGCTTCCCCACCACCGATCCCGATGAGACCATCGGCCGGATCACCGACTTCATCGCGGACGCCGGCGTCGACGAGCCCGTCCAGGCGGTCGGGGTGGCATCCTTCGGTCCCGTCGACGCGGACACCTCGAGCCCCCGGTTCGGCTGGGTCACTACGACGCCGAAGCAGGGCTGGGCGCACCTCGACCTGCTCGGCAGGGTGACGCCGCAGGGGGTGCCCGCCGCGTTCGTGAGCGATGTGCTCGGCGCCGCGGTGGGGGAGCTGCGGTACGGCGCGGGGCGCGGCGCCGGCTCGCTCGCCTACGCGACGATCGGCACCGGCGTGGGGGTCGGGATCGTCGTCGACGGCCGCGCGATCGGCGGCGACGGCTGGCCGGAGGTGGGTCATCTGCTGGTCCGCCGGCACCCGGCCGACACGTTCGCGGGGAACTGCCCGTACCACGGCGACTGCCTCGAGGGCCTCACCGCTGGCCCCGCCGTGCTGGCGCGCTGGGGCGTCGACTCCTCGTCGTTCCCGCCCGAGCTGCACGACGAGGCGTTCGCCATCCTCGCCTCCTACATCGCGCAGATGGCGTACAGCGTCGCGCTGACCGTCGGGGCGGAACGGATCGTGCTCGGCGGCGGCGTCATGATGGCGCCCGGCCTGCTCGACGCGGTCCGGGCCGCGCTCCCCGGGCTGGCTCGCGGGTACGGGCCGGCATCGCTCGTCAGCGCGGA
>NZ_CAXTHO010000133.1:0-7793 GCF_964244015.1 uncultured Amnibacterium sp.
GCCCCCGCATGATCCGCGTCCTGCTCGCCGACGACCAGTCCCTCATCCGGGCGGGCTTCGCCGCGCTCGTCGACGCCGAGCCCGACATGACGGTGGTCGGCCAGGCCGCGACCGGGCGGGAGGCGGTCGTGCTGACGCGTCGCACCCGACCCGACGTGGTGCTGATGGACATCCGGATGCCCGACGGCGACGGCCTCTGGGCGACGCGGGAGATCGTCCGCACACCCGGCCTCGAGCAGTGCCACGTCGTGGTCGTCACCACGTTCGAGCTCGACGAGTACGTCGCCGACGCCGTGCGCTCCGGTGCGAGCGGCTTCCTGGTCAAGGACACCGAGCCGGCCGAGCTGCTGCGAGCTGTCCGGGTGGCAGCAGCGGGCGACGCGCTGCTGAGCCCGGGCCCGACCCGGCGGCTGCTCGAGCGTGTCGCCGGCGGCCTGCGACGGGCGGAGGCGCCCGAGCGGCTGGCGGTGCTGACGGATCGCGAGCGCGAGGTGCTCGTGCTCGTCGCCGCCGGGCTCACGAACGAGGAGATCGCCGGACGGCTGTTCCTCAGTCCGCTGACGGCCAAGACGCACGTGTCGCGGGTGATGGGCAAGCTCGGCGCGCGGGACCGGGTGCAGCTCGTCGTGCTCGCGTACGAGACGGGTCTCGTGGCGCCGGGCTGGCAGGCGTAGCCCTACTCCTCCGGCAGCAGGGGAGGTGCCGCCCGGCGGCGGACGCGGGGGAGGGGACATCGGCGGAGTCTGGTGCCACGGTCCGACCGGACCCGCTCACCCCTCATCGGAGGCATCGTGCTCACCGCACTCACCGCCGCTCCCTGGCAGTACGGCCCGGGGTTCGGCTTCCCGTTCTTCTTCCTGATCCCCGTGTTCTGGCTGATCGTCGCCGTCGTGGTGGTGGCGCTGCTCCGCCGCGGTGCCCGCCGCCGCTGGGAGACCTCGGGCGGGCCGGCGTTCGGCCCCCACCGCTCCCCCGAGGCGACGCTCTCGGAGCGCTTCGCCAACGGCGAGATCGACGAGGTCGAGTACCGCTCCCGCCTCGAGGTGCTGCGCGCCAACCGCCCCCAGCGCCGCTGAGCCGAGGACTCTCCGTTTTGTAGGAAGGACCTTCCTACAAAACGGAGAGTCAGGGCGCCCAGCGGCGGATCCACTCGTGCATCACGATCGCGGCGGCCGCGGAGGCGTTGATCGAGCGCGTCGAGCCGAACTGCGGGATCTCGACGACCGCCGTCGCCGCGGCGAGCGCCTCCTCCGTCAGGCCGGGCCCCTCCTGCCCGAACAGCAGCACGCAGCGCTCGGGCAGCGCGAACGACTCGACGGCCACGGACCCGGCCACGTTGTCGACGGCGATCACCGGCAGGTCGCGCGCCGCCGCCCAGGCGATCAGCCCGGCGACGTCGTCGTGCTGCACGACGTGCTGGTACCGGTCGGTGACCATCGCGCCGCGCTTGTTCCAGCGCCGCCTGCCGACGATGTGGACGGTCTCGGCGAGGAAGGCGTTCGCGGTCCTGACGATCGACCCGATGTTCAGGTCGTGCTGCCAGTTCTCGATCGCCACGGAGAACGGGTGCCGCCGGGCGTCGAGGTCCGCCACGATCGCCTCCATCCGCCAGTACCGGTAGCCGTCGACCACGTTCCGGGTGTCGCCGCGCGCCAGCAGCTCGGGATCGAACCGAGGGTCCTCCGGCCACTCGCCGTCCCACGGCCCCACGCCGACGACCGGGCGCTCGACGACCTCGACCGCCGCGCCGCGCGGCGTCGGCTCGTGCTCAGGAGGGGGCGGAGCGACGATGTAGCCGGTGGTGACGTCCCCGAAGACCGTCAGCGACCCGGGCCGCTGCGTCCACCGCCACGCCAGGTGGGTGCAGAACACCGCGTCGATCTCGTCCTCCAGCACGTCGAGGTGCACGAGCCGTTCGGCTGCGCCGAACCGGTCGCGGATCGAGGTCCAGGAGGGGCTCGAGGCCAGCCGCAGCACCTCGACGGACTCGAGCAGCGCCAGCAGCCGCGCGAACGCCGCCCGCCGGTCCGCGAAGGACCCCTTCTTGTACGGGATCACCCGCCCGAGCTGGAAGAGGCCGACCATGCCCGGATGGGGATACACCTCCAGGCACACGGGCGACTCGACCGTGACGGGGTGCGCCGGATCCATGGACCACCCGTGCCGCTCGGCGAGTCGGAACCCCCGCGGCGGATCCATCCACGGCCGCGAGCGGTTCGTCGGGTGCGCACCGGCGTCGAACCGGGCGTAGGCCTGCCCGAGCAGCCGTTCGCCCTCGCGGCGACCGGTCGCGTTCGGCACGATCAGGGGCGCGTCGACCCCGATGACCGACGGCCGGTCCTGAACCGCCAGCCAGGCGTCGATCTCGTCGTCGGTCCGCACGCTCGCCGAGGCGACGAGCGCACCTGCGGCGTCGACCGCGGCGAGGCCCGTGCGCCCGTTGGCGCCCCACGCGAGGTCGATGCCGATAAACATGCCGGCCCTACTGCACGGCGGAGGTGAGGCGCGCGACCCCGTCGACGAAGCCGTGGAACGGGCCCCGGCGCCGCCACCGCTCGAGCGTCAGCTCGGTTGAATTCGACCGGTACTCGTCCTCGACGGCCTTCAGATCGTCGGTGAAGGATCTGCCGGAGATGAGCATCATCAGCTCGAGGTCGAGCTGGAAGGACCGGATGTCCATGTTCGACGAGCCCACGACGGAGACCGAGTCGTCGATCGAGATGTGCTTCGCATGCAGGATGGTCGGCGCGGCGTACTCGAAGATCCGCACCCCCGCCTGCAGCAGCTCGTCGTAGTAGGAGTGCTGCGCGTGGAACACGAAGAACTGGTCGCCGATCTCGCCGACGAACAGCTCCACGGCGACGCCTCGTCTCGCCGCCGTCAGGATCGCCCCGAGCAGCGACTCGTCCGGTACGAAGTAGGGGCTCGTGATCGAGATCCGGCGCTCCGCCGCGTAGAGCAGCGAGTTGAACAGCGCCAGGTTGTTCTCGCTCTCGAACGCGGGGCCGGAGGGGGCGATCTGGGCCAGCAGGGTCGTCGGGTCGTCGTCGTCGGCCACCGCGTCCAGGGTCCTGGGACCTGGGATCTGGTCCGTCTCGCTGAACCAGTCGGTCACGAACAGCGCCTCCACCTCCTGCACGACCGGCCCCTCCACCCGCGCCAGCAGGTCCCGCCAGCGCAGGTGCCGCCGCCGGTTGCCCGCCACCTCGTAGCCCGGGTCGATGATGTTGAGCGAGCCGACGAACCCGATCCGGCCGTCGACCACCATCAGCTTGCGGTGGTTGCGCAGGTCGGGGCGCTGGTACCTGCCGCGAAGCGGCTGCACCGGCAGCATCAGGCGCCAGTCCACGCCGATGCGCGTCAGCGCCTTCCGCGCCCGCCGGAAGCCGGGGTACTTCAGCGAGCCGAGGTGGTCGACGAGCAGCCGCACCGTCACGCCGCGGGCGACGGCGTGCTCCAGCGCGGCGAAGAACGGCCGCGTCGTGTCGTCGAGCGCCAGGATGTAGAACTCGACGTGGACCGTGCGCTGCGCCGCGTCGATCGCCTCGACGAGCGCCGCGAGCTGCTCGTCGAAGTGCGTCAGCAGGCGTGCGCTGTTCCCGTCGACCAGCGGGAGCGCGCCCATCTCCCGGTTCAGCCGCGCGATCGGCGCGAGCCACGGCGGCGAACCGTGCGTGTCCGTGACGTGCTCGATCGTCCTGGCCCGCTCCTCGATGCGCCCGTTCATCGTCCGCTGCTTGTTGCGACGCGCCTTCGGCAGCTTCGGCGAGCCGATCAGGGCGAACAGCACCAGTCCGATCAGCGGCAGTACGACGATGAGGATGATCCAGGCGAGCGCCGACGACGGCCGGCGGTTCCGCGGCGCGACGGCGAGCGCCACGATCAGCAGCACGACCTCGATCGTGACGAACGCGGCGGTGGGGAGCGCGCCGTTGAAGAACCAGTCCAGCACACTGCATTCTCGCGGGTCCGTCGGAGGATCGACGACTCCCACCGCCTACCCTTCCCCTGATGGGCACTCGATTCGCCGGGGTGGACGCCGCACGCGGCCTGGCGATCGTCGGCATGCTCTGGGCGCACACCGCCGCGGACGGCACGAGGCAGGCGCTCGCCGACGGCCGCTCGGCGGTGCTGTTCGCGACCCTCGCCGGCTGCTCGATCGGGCTGCTCACCGGTGGGGCTCGACCCGGGCTGGGCCGGGACCGCCGCGACGCCCTCGTCTCCGTGGCACTGCGCGGGCTCGTGCTCGTGGCGCTCGGGCTCGCGCTCTGGACGCTCGGCACCCCCATCGCCGTGGTGCTCGACACCTACGGGGTGCTGTTCCTGATCCTGCTGCCGGTCGTGTTCGCACCCGTGCCCGTCGTCGCGGGCGTCGCGCTCGTCGCCGCGCTCGCCGGGCCGCTGATCGTGGCGGCGGTCGGCGAGGACCTGCAGACGCCGTTCACCGCGCAGCGGCTCGCCCACCTCCCCGCGGAGTGGCTCGTCACCGGTTACTACCCCGGCGTCGTCGTCGCGGCCTACCTGTGCGCGGGGCTGCTCGTCGCGCGCGCGGGGCTCGCGCGGCGCCGCACGCTCGTCGCGATGGTCGGCGCGGGCGCCGCGTCGAGCGCCCTCGGCTACGGCGGGGCCGCGCTCGCCGGGCTGGACGCCTCCGCCCACGCGAACACGACGGCGGAGGTGCTGGGTTCCGGCGGGCTGGCGCTCGCGATCATCGGCGCGCTCGAGCTGCTCTGCAGCTCCCCCTCCACGGGTCGCATCGCGGGCGCCGTGCTGCGACCGCTGATCGCGGCGGGTCGCATGCCGCTCACGATCTACACGGGTCAGCTGCTCGCGCTCGCGGTCTGGCTGACGACGCCCGCCGCCGGTGATCCGCCGTGGATCGAGTCGTGGTCGCTGCTCGCCGGGCTGCTCATCGGGTCGCTGACGTTCGCCTCGCTCTGGCAGCGGTTCGTCGGTCGCGGGCCGCTCGAGGACCTCCTGACCCGGCTGACGACGGTCCGGCGCGTCCAGACCTGACGCCCACTTCTGGGCGTCGTGCGCCGGTGGCCCCCGCCCTACGCTGAGCGGGTGGCAGGAACCCGGGCCGACGTCGACTGCTGGCTCACCGACATGGACGGCGTGCTGGTCCATGAGAACCAGGCGGTCCCCGGTGCGTCCGAGCTGATCCAGCAGTGGACCGATCAGGGCAAGCCGTTCCTGGTCCTGACGAACAACTCGATCTTCACGCCGCGCGATCTGGCCGCGCGGCTGCGCGCCTCCGGGCTCTTCGTGCCGGAGCAGTCGATCTGGACGTCCGCGCTCGCGACCGCGGACTTCCTCGCCTCCCAGATCCCGGGCGGCAGCGCGTTCGTGATCGGGGAGGCGGGCCTGACGACGGCGCTGCACGAGGCGGGCTACATCCTCACGGACACGGCGCCCGACTACGTCGTCGTGGGCGAGACGCGCAACTACTCGTTCGAGGCGATCACGAAGGCCATCCGGCTGATCGGCGGCGGCGCCCGCTTCATCGTCACGAACCCCGACGCGACCGGCCCGTCGAACGAGGGCCCGCTGCCCGCGACCGGCGCCGTCGCCGCGCTGATCGAGCGGGCGACCGGCAAGACGCCCTACATCGTCGGCAAGCCGAACCCGATGATGTTCCGGTCGGCGATGAACCGGATCGGCGCGCACAGCGAGAACACCGGGATGATCGGCGACCGCATGGACACGGACATCGTCGCGGGCATCGAGGCGGGCCTGCACACGATCCTCGTGATGACCGGCATCAGCGACCGCGCCGAGATCGAGCGCTACCCGTTCCGCCCCGACGAGGTCCTGGAGTCGGTGGCGGACCTCCTCGATCCGACCCCGGCGCTCACCGAGGGCCCGGAGGACTGAGCACGACAGCAGGACCCAGCACCGACAGCAGGACGGGATGCGCGTCTGAGTCCTGCCGAAGCTCCTGAGTCCTGCTCACGTGCTCACACGAGCACGCGGATGCGGCCGACCGGCTGGCCGCCGCCCAGGACCGTCAGGGACTGGTCGGCGAGGAAGGGTTCGGCGGCGTCGATCGAACCCGCCTGCGCCAGGAGGGAGACCGCGATCGCGGCGGCGGCGCGGTGCGAGCCGTCCAGTACCTTGACCGCGACCGCCGTGCCGTCGGGCGCGACGGCGCACCAGACCCCCTCCGCGCCGGCCTTCGCCACGACACCGAGCGCGGCGACCGCACGGGTCGTGGCGGTGCCCTCGCCCTCGATCAGCACCGGGTTCGCGCGGATCGCGGCCGCGAGCGCGAGGTGCTCGGCGAACAGCGCCGCATACCCGCGGGCGAGGGCGACGACCGGGATCGCCCAGACGGGTCCGCCGCAGCCGTCGGTGCCGGGCCGGACCGGGTCTCCGCCGCCGTACTCGGCGATGACCTCCGCGGCGAGCGCGTGCACGGGGCTCGCCGGGTCCAGGTAGTCCGCGACCGGCAGCCCGAGCGCGATCGAGGCGCCGATCATGCCCGCGTGGTTGCCGGAGCAGTTCATCGCGATCCGGGTCGGACCCCCGCCCGTCCGCACCAGCTCGTCGGACGCGCGGCGGGACGACGGCCACGCCGCCGGGGTCAGCAGGTCCGCCTCCTCCGCGCCGACGGCTGCGAGCACCGCGCGTACCGCGTCGACGTGCACCGGATCGCCGACATGGCTGGAGGTGACGATCGTCAGCCCCTCGGCGTCGAGCGCGAGGCCGGCTCGGAGCGCGGCGATCGTCTGGAACGGCTTCAGCGCGCTCCGCGGGTAGATCAACGCGTCCGCGTCCCCCCTGACGGACAGCACCGAGCCGTCGGCGGCGACCACGGCCGCCGCACCGAGGTGCTGCGACTCGGGGAAGCCGCTGCGCTCGACGACGGCGAGCGGGACCGCTCCCACGGCGTCCAGGGCAGCGCCTCCCGAGTTCGTCGGGAGGCTCATGCCGTTCGCGGCATGCTCATGCGAGGCCGAGGTCCGCGAGGTCGAGCGCGGCCAGGTAGGGGTAGCCGGCCGCCTCGATGACCTCTCTGGCCCCGGTGCTCCTGTCGATGACGACCGCGACCGCCGCGATCTCGGCGCCGGCCTTCTCGAGCGCCTCGATGGCCTTCAGCGGCGAGCCGCCCGTGGTGGAGGTGTCCTCGACCACGATGACGCGCTTGCCGGCCACGTCGGGCCCCTCGACCTGCCGGCCTCGACCGTGGTCCTTCGGCTCCTTGCGCACGACCAGGGCGTCGAGGACCCTGCCGCGCAGGACGCCCTGGTGCAGGATCGAGGTCGCGATCGGGTCGGCGCCCATCGTGAGCCCGCCGACGGCCGCGACGTCCGGGACGTCCGCGATCAGGTCGAGCATGACCTCCCCGATCAGCGGCGCGACCCGGTGGTCGAGGCTCAGGGTGCGCAGGTCGACGTAGAACGACGCCTTCCTGCCGGAGGTGAGGGTGAAGTCGCCGTGGAACACGGCTTCGGCCGTGATGTACTCGATCAGCTGGTCTCGGGCGCTGGACACGGTCCCCGATCGTAACCAGGGCGCGGTCGCCTCAGCGGAGCGCGTCGACGAACGCGCGACGGGCGGCGTGCGCCTCCGGGATCGGCAGCAACGGGTAGTTGTGCAGCAGGCCCTCGCCGACGAGCACGCGGACCGGTGAGGGGCAGTGCTGCTCCAGCCGGAGCGCGTCGCGGTGCAGCACGTCGCGCGTGCCGCTCGCGACGACGATCGTCCCGAGCCCACCGAGGTCGTGGAGCAGGGGGCTGACGAACGGGTGCTCGACCGGCAGGTCGCCCCGGTACAGGTCGGCTGCGTGA
>NZ_CAXTHO010000134.1:0-7608 GCF_964244015.1 uncultured Amnibacterium sp.
TGGCCGCCCTCGGTCACGGCCATCCGAGGGTCGTGGCCGCGATCGCCGACCAGGCAGCCCGGTTGACGTTCGTGCACCGCGGCGCGTTCGCGCCCGAGCCGACCCTCCGGCTCGCCGAGCGACTCACCGCCCTGACCGGGTACGCCGCGGCGTGGCTCGTTGGCAGCGGATCGGAGGCGGTCGAGGCGGCCATGCAGTTCGCGCTGCAGTACCACCGCGAGACCGGGCGGCCTGAGCGGCAGTGGTTCCTCTCGCATCGGCGCGGGTACCACGGCAATACGCTCGGCGGCCTGTCGCTCTCCGGCCATGGGCGGCGTGCCGTGGTGGGCGACCTGGCGTACGCCTTCGCCGAGCTGGAGGCGCCGGCCACCCGTCGCGACCCCTCCCCCGTCGCCGAACGGCTGCACGCGGACCAGTTGCTCGCCGGCGCCCGCGCAGCGCTCGAACGGCATCGCGACCGGATCGCCGCGATCGTCGTCGAGCCCGTCGGCGGCGCCACCCTGGGCGCGACCGTGCCGCCGGACGGCTACCTGCAGGGACTGCGATCCCTCGCCGACGAGTTCGGCGCACTGCTCGTGTTCGACGAGGTGCTCTCGGGCATGGGCCGCACCGGCCGGGTGCTCGCCGCGGACCACTGGGATGTGCGGGCCGACCTGGTCGCGCTCGGCAAGGGCCTGGGCGCCGGCTACGCGAGCATCGCCGGCGTGCTCGTCGACGCGCCGGTACTCGACGCGATCGCCGCCGGCAGCGGGCGCATCGCCGGCGGCCACACCTACGGCGGCAACCCGCTCGCCACCGCGACTGCGCTCGCCGTGCTCGACGTGATGGCGGAGGAGCGCCTCGTCGAGCGGGCCGAGCGCACGGGGGCGGCGCTGCGACTCGTCCTCGACCGCCTCGCCGCCGCGCACCCGCTGGTGGCCGAGGTGCGCGGCATCGGCATGCTGCAGGCAATCGAGCTCGAACCCGACCCGGGCGCCTCCCCCGGCGTCACCGCGGCGCGATTCGCCGAGCACGCGAGAGCCGCCGGAGCCATCGTCTACGTCGCGACGGGCGGATTCCTCGACGCGGTGCTGGTCGCCCCACCGCTCGTGACGACGGAGGCGGAACTGGATGTGCTCGCCGGCATGCTCGAGACGGCCCTCACGACCTTCGAGCGAAGCGTCCCGATCCGAGCGATGCAGGAGAGATCGACAAGTGGAGCAGGATCCGGCTCGGCTCCGGTCCCCGACCTCACGACCGCCTGACCGCAGGGGTCCCGACGCGTTCGGGCCGCCGGCGCGACCCGGTGCGGGCCGCTCAGGAGGCGGCTGCGCGCTCCTCGACGGGGATCACCGGGCAATCACGCCACAGGCGCTCCAGCCCGTAGTAGACGCGGTCCTCCTCGAGGAACACGTGGACCACGACGTCGCCGAAGTCGAGCAGCTCCCAGTGGCCGGAGCCCCGGCCCTCCCGGCGCCGCATCGGTATCCCGATCGAACCGAGCCGCTCATCGACGGCGTCCGCGATCGCGCCCACGTTGCGCTCGCTGCTGCCGGACACGATGAGGAAGGCGTCGGTCAGCGCCAGACGGCCCGAGACGTCGAGCGCCACCAGATCCGTCGCGTTCCTCGAGACAGCGGCTTCCGCCGCCTCCTGCACCTGGGATCTGATCTGTCGCTCCATCTGAGCGATCAGAATAGCTGGGTCATCCAGCTCACGACGAGCAGACCCACGACACCCACAGCCATCACTCCGGCGACGACCGCCAGGACGGTCGGCAGGGTGGTACCGCGGCGGCGCGGCGCGCTCGAGAAGCTGCGGTCGTGCGGGGCGCCGCTGACCGCCTTCGACGCACGCACCGGGGCGACGCCCGAGGCCGGCTCGTCCTGCGACGCCTCGTACAGCCGGTCGATCTCGTGCGAGTCGTACAGGTCGCTGTTGGCACCCGTGGTCGAGAGGCTGCGCGGCAGGTTCATCGAACCCGTGATGAAGATGTCGCCGTTCGCGCCGACGGCCTGCGTGAGGTCCGGCTGGGGGGCGTTCGGGAGGATCAGCGCGTTCGCCGAGCCGTGCGAGCCCTGCACCGAGCGGCTCAGGAGGCCCGTGAAGCCCTCCTGCACGTCCTCCTGGTCGTCGGCCCATGCCAGCGCCGGACCGGTGATGACCGGTTCGGGCGCCGAAGGCTGCTGCCGCGCCTTGCGGATCAGCGCCTCGAATCCGGCGAGGTCGGTGACCTCGCTCGGCGGCCCGAG
Organism: uncultured Amnibacterium sp.; assembly: GCF_964244015.1. Lineage (NCBI taxonomy): Bacteria > Bacillati > Actinomycetota > Actinomycetes > Micrococcales > Microbacteriaceae > Amnibacterium > uncultured Amnibacterium sp. The sequence goes on from NZ_CAXTHO010000134.1 coordinate 2,232, forward strand.
CTGCGGGTCCTGGAACTGCGCCTGCGGCTGCACGAACGGCATGACCGGCTGCACGGGGATCGGGCCGGAGGTGGAGGGACGGGGCTCGTACGCCTGAGGCTGGTACGCCTGCCGATCCTCGAAGTCCTGCTCGGCGTCGTCGTCCTGGTCCTGGACGTCCCACTGGCCCTGCGGCTGGATGAAGGCCGGATCGACCTGCGCCGCACCCCACTGGTCGCGGCGCTCGGCCGGCGAGACGGTCACCGGGCTCGAGAAGGTCATGGCGTCGTCGCCCGCCGGCTCGATGAACGCATGCGGGAGGAGGATCGGGTTCGTGGTGTGCGAGGGGGCGTCGAGACCGGTCGGCTGCCGGATCGCGATCGTCGGCTCGGCCCGGTACGGCTCGTCGTAGTAGCCGTCGTCCTCGTAGTCGTAGCCCTCGAAGCCCGTCGGCTGCTGGACCGGGAGTGGCGCGGAGGGAGCCCGGCGCTGATCGGCGAAGAGCTCGACCGGCAGACCGTCCTCGCGCTGCCCGGAGAGCTCCTGCTCCCGGCGCTGACGTCGGGTCAGCCCGGAGGCCGCGTCGTGGTCGACGGGCGAGTCGAAGGCGAAGGGCGCCTGGGAGGCGGTCGGCTGCGGAAGGGCCACCGGTCGCTGGTACGCGGCCGGTGGCTGCGCGGCCGCCGGACGTGCGGCAGGCGGCTCGGGCGCACGGCGGAGCACGGCGTCGCGCACGCGGTCGAGCAGCTCGCCGTTCACGCTCGAGTCGACCCGACGCGGAGCGCTCGGCGTCTCGGGTATCCCGGAGCGGTACTCGCCGAGGTCGGCCGTCGGCTGCGGATCGGTGCGACCTCCGCGGGTCAGCGCCGCCCAGATGTCCTGCGTGTCGCCGACGTTGAACTCCTGGTCAGGAGCGAACTCCGGACTGAAATCATGCGCCTCGAAGTCGACGACCCCGGAAGGGTGCGGCTGCTTCTCGGCGAGTGCCTCGGCCGCGCGTCGTTCGGCCTCGCGCGCCTCGCGGCGACTCATCGGTGCTCCGGAGGCGGCGTCGCGAGAGCCACTTGCGCCCCCGCGCGTCTGCTGGTCCTGCCATGCCGTCATGCTTCGCTCCTGTACAGCCGGTGCTTGCTGATGTACTGAACCACACCGTCCGGCACGAGGTACCACACCGGTGCGCCGTGTCGCACACGGGTTCGGCAATCGGTCGAGGAGATCGCGAGCGCGGGCACCTCCAGCACGCTGACATCACCCTGCGGCAGCCCGGAGACCGACAGCGTGTGGCCCGGCCGGGTCACCGCGACGAAGTGGGCGAGGCGCCAGATCTCGTCGAGGTCCTTCCACGTGATGATCTGCGCGATGGCGTCGGCGCCCGAGATGAAGAAGAGGTCCGAGTCGGGGTGCTGCGCCGTCAGGTCGCGGAGCGTGTCGACCGTGTAGGTGACGCCGCCGCGGTCGATGTCGACGCGGGAGGTGGTGAACCCCGGGTTGGACGCGGTGGCGATGACCGTCATCAGGTACCGGTGCTCGGCCTCCGTGACGGGTGTCTTGTGCCACGGCTGACCGGTCGGCACGAACACGACCTCGTCGAGCTCGAACACCCGCTGCACCTCGCTCGCCGCGACGAGGTGCCCGTGGTGGATCGGATCGAAGGTGCCGCCCATCACGCCGATTCGGCGGCGGGTGCTGCCCGCGGGACGTGCGGCGCTCACTGCGCTGACGGTCGCTCCGTCAGTGACCCTGGGAGCTGCCGCCGCCGGGCCTGGCGTCCTGCCGGTGCGCGACGTCCCGGTACGAGAACGCGACGAAGCCCAGCAGGAGGAACACGCTGATCGCGATGATCGGGAAGACGACGCTCGGTGCGATGAGCGGGCCCTCCTCGATGGTGGTGGCGGCGAGCACTGCCGAAGCGATGACGGACATCGGTTCCCCCTTCATGCGCCCGGCGGGCGGAGTGAGTCTAGAGCGAGCGGGTCAGCCGCGGACCTGGCCGGTGCCGCGGACGAGCCACTTGGTGCTGGTCAGCTCGGCGAGGCCCATCGGACCGCGCGCGTGCAGCTTCTGGGTGGAGATGCCGACCTCGGCGCCGAAGCCGAACTCGCCGCCGTCCGTGAAGCGGGTGGAGGCGTTCACCATGACGACCGCGGAGTCGACCTCGGCCAGGAACCGCTCGGCGTTGCGAAGGGACTCGGTCACGATCGACTCGGTGTGGTGCGTCGACCAGGTCGCGATGTGCGCCATCGCGGCATCGAGGTCGTCGACCACGGCGACCGCGAGGTCCATGGAGTAGTACTCGGCGGCCCAGTCGTCCTCCGTCGCCGGCACCAGATCCGGAACGAGCGCGCGCGTGGCATCGTCCGCGTGCAGCGTGACGCCGGCGGCGCGGAGGGCTTCGAGCACCGGAGGCAGGAGGCGCTCGGCGGCGCTCGCATGGACCAGCAGGGTCTCGGCGGCGTTGCAGACGGCGACCCGCTGCGTCTTCGCGTTCAGCACGATCGACGTCGCCATCTCCACATCGGCGCTCTCGTCGAGGAACACGTGCACGACGCCGGCGCCGGTCTCGATGACCGGGACGGTGGACTCCTCCACGACCGACGTGATCAATCCGGCGCTGCCGCGCGGGACGAGCAGGTCCACGAGTCCCCGCGCGCGCATCAGCGCGGCGGCGCCCTCGCGCCCGAACTCGTCGATGGTCTGCACCGCGTCGGCGGGCAGACCGACGGAGGCGAGCGCGTCCTGGATCACCGCGACGAGTGCGGCGTTCGAGTGCTGCGCCGCGGTGCCGCCGCGCAGCACGACCGCGTTGCCGCTCTTCAGCGCGATGGCGGTGATGTCGACGGTGACGTTCGGGCGGGCCTCGTAGATCGCGCCGACGACGCCGAACGGCACCCGGACCTGCGTCAGTTGCAGGCCGTTCTGCAGCGTGCTGCCGCGCACGACGTCGCCGATCGGGTCGGCGAGGCGCGCGATCGCGAGCACGGCGTCCGCGAGCGCCGCCACTCGGCGCTCGTCCAGCGTCAGGCGGTCGATCAGCCCGGCGGAGAGCCCGTTCTGCTCCGCAGCCGCCAGGTCGTCCGCGTTCGCGGCGATGACCTCGGCCGATCGCGCGAGCAGGGCGTCGGCGATCGCCTCGAGCCCGCGGTTCTTCTGCGCCGTCGTCGCCGTCGCCAGCGCACCGGAGGCGGCCTTCGCGGCCCGGAAACGGGCCTCGGCCGTGCCCTGGGTGCGGCTCTCCAGCACGTCCGTCATGTCGCGATCCTACTTTTCATCTTTACGGAGTTCTGGTCACCAGGCGACCAGAACTCCGTAAAGATGAAAAGTCAGGCCGACGGTTCGAACCAGGTGCCGACGCGCTCACCGGACAGCGCCTCCTGCACGCGGTCGGTCGCGGTCAGCAGCACCGCGATGCCGGCGTCGGCCGCCATCCGCGCCGCGGCGAGCTTCGTCGCCGCTCCCCCGGTGCCGACGCCGGTGTTCGTCTGCGTGACGAGCACCTCCGTCAGCGGGTCGCCCGCGGCGACGAACGGGATCCGCATGGCACCGGGCTCGGCCGGCGGGCGGGTGTAGAGCGCGTCGACGTCCGACAGCAGCACCAGCAGGTCGGCGCGCAGCAGCCGCGCGACGAGCGCGGCGAGCCGGTCGTTGTCGCCGAACCGGATCTCGTGCGTCGCGACCGTGTCGTTCTCGTTCACGATCGGCAGGATGCGGAGGGAGAGCAGCGTCTCCATCGCCCGCTCCGCGTTCTTCCGATGGGTCGGGTTGTCGATGTCGCCGGCCGTGAGCAGCACCTGCCCGGCGGTGATTCCGAACCGGTCGAGCCGCTCCTGGTAGCGCTTGATGAGCAGGCTCTGACCGACGGCGGCTGCGGCCTGCTGCACCGCGAGGTCGGTCGGGCGCTCGTGGAGGCGCAGGTAGGGCATCCCGGTCGCGATCGCGCCGGAGGACACGAGCACGACCTCGACTCCGCGCGCGTGGGCCGCAGCGAGCGCGTCGACCAGTGGACCGAGCTGACCGGCGCTGTCCCCGCTGATCGACGAGGACCCGACCTTCACGACGATGCGGCGTGCTGCCTCCACCCGCTCCTGGGTCGCCGGAGCAGTCACGCGTCGAGCTCCCTCGCCGCCTTCTCGGCGCGTCGCTCCTCGTCGAAGTCGACCCGCGCCGCCGCTTTGGCGTCCATCCGCTCCTTGTAGCCCATCCGCCGCTCCTCGGTGCTGCGGCGTGTCGAGCCGCTGAAGCGGGCGTCGGAGCCGCGCGGGCTCGTCACCAGCTCGGCGATCGAGGTGAGCGTGGGCTCCCAGTCGAAGACGACGCCGTCGCCCGGGCCGATCACGACCGCGGAGCCGGGTCGGGCTCCCGCCGTGAAGAGGGCGTCCTCCACGCCGAGCTTCGCCAGGCGGTCGCCGAGGTAGCCGACGGCCTCGTCGTTCGTGAAGTCGGTCTGCTGCACCCACCGCTCGGGCTTCGCGCCGAGCACGCGGTAGACGGTCTCCGTGCCGCCCTCGACCTGCACCGCGAACGGCGTCTCGTCGACCGCTTTCGGCCGCACGATGATGCGGGGGCGCAGCGCCTCGTTCGCGGCCCGCTCGGCGCGGTCGGCCTCGATGACGGCGGCGAGCGCGTAGGACAGCGAGGGCAGTCCCTCGTGGCTCGCGGCGGAGACGGCGAAGACCTTCAGGCCGCGGGCCTCGAGGTCCGGGCGCACCAGCTCGGCCAGATCCTTCGCGTCGGGCGAGTCGACCTTGTTGAGCGCCACGATCTGCGGGCGCTCGAGCAGCGGCCGCACGTCGGCCGGCACCGGGTACGCGGCGAGCTCGGTCAGGACGACGTCGAGGTCGGTGAGCGGGTCGCGGCCCGGATCGATCGTGGCGCAGTCGATGACGTGCACGATGACGCTGCAGCGCTCGATGTGCTTCAGGAAGTCCAGTCCGAGGCCGCGCCCCTCGCTCGCGCCCTCGATGAGGCCCGGCACGTCGGCGATCGTGTACCGGACGCTGCCCGCCTCCACGACGCCCAGGTTGGGCTGGAGGGTCGTGAACGGGTAGTCGGCGATCTTCGGCCGCGCGGCCGACATCGCGGCGATCAGGCTCGACTTGCCGGCCGACGGGAAGCCGACGAGTGCGGCGTCCGCGATCGTCTTCAGCTGGAGGCGGACGTCGCGCAGCTCGCCGGGGGTGCCGAGCAGCGCGAATCCGGGCGCCTTGCGCTTCGGGTTCGCGATCGCGGCGTTCCCGAGACCGCCTCGGCCGCCGACCGCGGCGACGTACCGCATGCCGGGCTGATCGAGATCGGCGAGCTGCTCGCCGTCATCGCCGGTGATGACCGTGCCGACCGGCACCGGCAGCTCGACCGGCTCGCCGGCCGCGCCGTCGCGGTGGTCGCCGGCGCCGGGCTTCCC
>NZ_CAXTHO010000135.1:0-7228 GCF_964244015.1 uncultured Amnibacterium sp.
CAGCGCCTCCGCGCCACGCGCGTCGAGCCGAGCCGCGCGGATCTCGGCCCACTCGTTCGACTCGAGCGCGGCGGTTCTGCGCAGGGCGCTCGAGAGCGCCGTCGCGCCGCAGACGCGAGCGGCGGCGTCGTCGGCCACGAGCTCGACCAGCAGGTGCACCGCCTGGTCGAACGCCCGCGCGCCGAACAGCGCCGGCACGCACGCGCGGTTGATGCGGGCGACGCGGAGGAGGACGTCGTGGCGGCCGGTCAGGTGGGCGCGCTCGTGCTCCAGAACGGCCCGCAGCTCACCGCGGCTCAGCGCCTCCGCCAGCGCCGACGTCACGACGATGCGACCGCCGTCGCAGGTGGAACTGAACGCGATCGGGCGCGCGGCGCGGACGAACAGCACCTGCACGGCGCCGACGCGCTCCACTCGATCCGCGCAGGCCGCCGCGAGCAGGTCGAGGTCGCGGGAGGCCGCACCGCGCCCGGAGAGCAACGGCTCGGCGCGGGTGAGCACGAGCGCGGCGACCGCGCCCGTGACCGCGAGCGCGCCCCAGGCGAGCACCCCGGCGACCCAGCCGGCGTCGAGCGGATCGGTGCGGGCGGCGAGCGCCAGCATGACGCTCCACAGCACGCTGCCGACGATCGCGGCCGCTCCGGTGAGGAAGACCCCGAGCCAAGCGGCGAGCAGCAAGCGCGGCCGGCGCACCGCGAACCGGCGGAGGCGGAGCAGCCGCGGGGCGCCCAGCAGGCACCCGGCCGCGAGCGCGAGCAGGGCGGCGAGGACGATCACGCCGGGTCTCCCCCGACGGCCCGGCGCAGCACGTCGAGGTCCTTCGGGTCGAGCTGCTCGGCGAAGGACATCAGCGCGGCGCCGCGGTCGGCGGACTCGAAGAGGGCGGCGAGCATCGACTCCGCGGCGACCCCGCCCGCGACGTGCCGCACGAGGAAGCGCGCCTCCGCCCCCTCGATCCGCTCGACGGCGCCCGCCTGCCTGAGGCGGGTCAGCACCGTGATCACGGTGGTGAAGGCGGGTCGCGGCTCCGCCTCGGGCCAGCGCTCGAGCAGCATCCGCGCGGTGACCGGCGCGTCCGCCTCCCGCAGCAGCGCGAGGACCGTCGTCTTCAGCTGCCCGTGCGCGCGGCGACCCACCATCAGCGACCCTCTCGACGCTCCTCCCCGTGTCTACCACTCTCCGTTTTGTAGGCAGGTCCTGCCTACAAAACGGAGGGTGCGGAGCCTGGGAGGCTTGCCGCCGTGGACCAGCCCGAGGACGTCGCGAGCCCACCCGTCGCCCGGCTCGCGACGACCCTGCTCGCCACCTCCCTCCTCGGGCGCCTGCCGCAGGCCATGAGCGCGCTCGCGCTCGTGCGGATCGTCATCGACGGCGGAGGCGGGTACGCGTTCGCGGGCGCGCTCACGGGCGGCTACGTCGTCGCGTCGACGGTCGGGACGCCGCTGCTGGGCCGCGTCATCGATGTCACGGGCCGGTCGCGGGCGGTGCTCCTGGCGTCGGGGGTCGTCTCGACCGCCGCGCTGCTCGGGCTCGCCCTGCTCGTGACGGCCGCGCCTCCCGCGGCGTTCCTGCTGGCGCTGGTCGCGGGCTTCGCCTTCCCGCCGCTCGAGCCGACGCTGCGGAGCCTCTGGCCCAGGATCATGGCGCCCGGCGCGCAGCTCGCCAGGGCATTCGGCGCGGACGCGGCCGCGCAGGAGGTGCTGTTCATCCTCGGCCCGCTGCTCGCGGTCGCCGCCGCGGCACTGCTGGGAGCGACCGGCGGCGTGCAGGTGATGGCCGTCGCGGGCCTGATCGGCACGGTGCTGTTCTGCACGCATCGGCTGCTGCGCGATCGCGTCGCGACCTCCGAGGGACGGGAGGCGCACCCGTCCGCGCTCCGGACCCGCGCCGTGCGGACCCTGATCGTGGCGCAGGTCGCCGCCGGCCTCCCGATCGGCGTGCTGACGATCAGCGCCGCGCGGCTCGCCGCCATCGCCGGCGAGTCCGCGCTGAACGGCTGGGCGCTGGCGGTCAACGCCGGCGGCGCGCTGACGGGAGCGCTGCTCATCGCGCGGTTCCCGCCGCGGATCGCGCCAGAGCGGGCGCTCCGGATCCTCCTCGTGCTGCTCGCGCTGCTGTACCTGCCGACAGCCGCGTTCGGGCTGACACCCGCGGTCTGGCTCGCGGGCGCCTCCCTCGCCGGCCTCTGCCTGCCACCGCTGCTGACGCAGGTCTTCGCGATCACGGCGACGACCCCGCAGGCGTCGCTGACAGAGGCGAACGGCTGGGTGATCAGCGCGTTCAGCGTCGGCATCGGGGTGGGCACCGCGCTCGCGGGCGTGCTCGCCGGTTCGGTGCTCGCGATCATCGGGGCGTCCGTGGTCGCGCTGCTCGGCGCGATGTACGCATCACCCTCCCGGCTCGGGGCGCGACCTCCGATGCCCGGGTGAGCACGTCAGCAGGCTCCCATCACTTCGGCAGGCTCCAACGCCGGCTGGCAGCCTGCCGGAGCGAGCACAGCCTGCCGAAGTGCTCACACGCGCCGCTGAGCCACGCAAAGTCGTCAGCCGCGGCCGCGCACCTCCACGGGGAAGGAGATCAGGAGGTCGCTGCGCTCGCGCCTCCTGCTGGATCGCTCACAGGGGGCCGGATGGCCAGCCCGACGGCGGCCCGTCACGAAGCGTCACACTGCCCTCGCCTCCATCCCGGCGCGTACGGTGCCAGCGTGTCCCCGCTGCTCGCTCTGGCGGCGCTCGCCGTGCTGGTGGCGGTCGCGACCGCGCTCGGACTGCTGCAGCGCGCCCGCGCCGGCCGGGTGACCCAGGGCTCCGGCACGACCGTGAGCCCCGCCGACGTCGGCTCGACGGAGGAGTTCGGCGAGCGCGCCACGCTCGTGCAGTTCTCCACCTCCACCTGCGCGCTGTGCCCCGGCACGGCCCGGCTGCTCAGCGGCATCGCGGCCGCGAACGCCGGCGTCGTCCACCTCGAGGTCGACCTCACCCGTCATCCCGAGGTCGCCGACCGGTTCGGCGTGCTGCAGACCCCCACCACCCTGCTCGTGGACGCCGGGCGGCACGTGCACGCCCGGATCGGCGGCGCGCCGCGCTCCGACGACCTCGACCGCGAGCTGCAGACCGTCCTCGGAGGCCACCGTGTCCGCTGACCGCGCCCGGATCGACCCGCGAGGACCGCGCTTCGGCGCCGGCATCACCGCGGTGCTGCTGCTCGTCGACATCTTCCTGGCGCTCACCGGCGCCGGCGTCGCCGCGACCGTGCTGCTCGCCGCGATCTGCCTCGTGTTCGCGTGGGGCGCCTTCGCGGGCGTCGGGCGGCACCCCTACGGTGCGCTCTTCAAGCGGTTCGTCCGCCCGCGCCTCGCGCCGCCGACCGAGCTGGAGGAGGCGGCGCCCCCGACGTTCGCGCAGGGGGTCGGCTTCGTGATCACGCTGGCCGGCGTCGTGCTGGGCGCACTCGGCGTCACGCCCGCACTCGCGGTGTTCGCGGCGATGGCGTTCGTCGCCGCGTTCCTGAACTCGGTGTTCGGGTACTGCCTCGGCTGCCAGCTCTACGTGCTCCTGCTGCGCGCCCGGGTGATCAGGACGGCGTAGGCCGCCGCGCTCCTGCCAGCAGGATCGGCGCGGAGGCGACCCACATCACGCCGATGAGCAGCAGCAGGACGCTCGGAGGCAGACCTGCCAGCGCGCCGGCGAGCGCGGCGCCGAGCGCTCCGGCCGCAACCCGGAAGCCGCTCGCGACGACGAAGATCTGCGCTCTGACCGCCTGCGGGGTCTCCTCCGTCCTGGCCCGGAACATCGCGGCGACGGCCGGCGCATCGGGCAGACCGGCGATCGCGAGCGCCACTGCGGCCCCGAGGAATCCGGGCAGCACGCCGGCCACCGCGGTCGCGACGCCGGTGGTGGCGAAGCAGACCGCCATCAGCCGTCGCGCCGGGAACCGGCCGAGGAACCGGGTGGTCGCGGGCAGCGCGACCAGCAGCGCACCCGCGACGCCCCCGACCGAGAACGCGGTCAGCAGCACGCCGCCTGCCGACTCGGCCTGACCGCGGGACACCGCGACGAGCACCGCGACGACGGGGAGCGCGCCCGCGCCGATCATCACGACCGCGCCGCCGGCAGCGACCCGCGCGATCGGGCCGTGGGTGACGAGATGGCGCGACGCGCTTGCGATCCCCCTGGCGAGCGCGGCGGGGCGGAACGAACCACCCCGCCCCTCGATCGGCAGCAGCTGGAGCAGCAGCGAGCCGGCCACCATCACGGCGGCCAGGGCGAGCAGCGCACCGGGCGGACCGAGCAGCACGGTCATCCCCGCCACGATCGCGGGGCCGCCGATACCGGCGACGTTGTAGCTGAGCGCATCCACCGACGTCGCGCGCGCGACGTCGCGCGGCATCACCTCGCCCGCGAACGCCGACAGGCCGCCGATGAACACCGGGAACGCGCATCCGGCGACGAGCAGGGCGACCACGACCGCTGCCAGGGGAACGAACGCGGCGGAGGCGGCCACGACCAGGCCCGCGGCGAGCACCATCCCCGCGACGAGCATCACCAGTCGCGGCGACCTCGCCGCATCGAGGACGGCGCCCACGACCGGGGCGGCGAGCACGCTCGGCGCCATCAGGCAGGCGAGCAGCGCCCCGCCGAGGGCGACGCTGTGCAGCTCTCGTGCGGCCAGCAGCACCAGTGCGACGCCGACGCCCCCGGTGACGAGGCGGACAGCGAACGCGGCGGTCAGGTAGACCGCCTCCCTCCTCCGACTGTCCACCCCGCAAGCCTGTCAGCCCCCTCCGACCGGTCCGCTCCGAGCACCCCGGCAGGCTGTGCTCGCTTCGGCAGGCCGAATCCGGCTGCCGGAGCCTGCCGAAGCGCGGTCGGCCTGCCCGGGTGCACGCCATCGAGCGCGCGTGCCGGAAACACGGGTCGCCTACAGTTCGGCGGGTGGAACGGGCGATCAACGCGGTGGCGGTGTTCTGCGGCGCGCGCGACGGCGCGGATCCGCGGCACCTGGCGGCGGCGACGGAGGTGGGCCGGACGCTCGCGGAGCGCGGGATCACGGTCGTCTACGGCGGCGGCGGCACGGGCCTGATGGGCTGCGTCGCGAACGGCGCCCTCGCGGCCGGCGGCACGGTGATCGGCGTGATCCCGGAGGCGCTGGTCGGGCCGGAGCTCGCGCACCCGGATCTCGCCGAGCTGCACGTCGTGCAGACGATGGCGGAGCGCAAGGCGATGATGGCCGACCTCGCCGACGTCTTCGTCGCGCTGCCGGGCGGTGCCGGCACGCTCGAGGAGATCGTCGAGCAGTGGTCCTGGGCGATGCTCGGGTACCACTCGAAGCCGTGCGGCTTCCTCGACGTGCTGGGCTACTGGTCGCCGATGAAGGAGCTCGTCTCCCACATGCGGGAGCAGGGCTTCCTCTCCGACCGCGGCGCCTCGATGATCCGCTTCGAGTCCTCGCTCGAGCCCCTGCTCGCGGCGCTCGAGGACGCGTGACGACCGTCCGCGTCGTCCGCGTGGTCGCGGCGCTGATCACCGATCCGCAGGGACGCCTCCTGCTGGTGCGGAAACGCGGCACCCGGAGGTTCATGCAGGCAGGCGGTAAGCCGGAGGCGGACGAGACGGCCCGCGGCGCGCTCGTCCGGGAGCTGTCGGAGGAGCTGGGCCTGACGGTCGCCGAGTCGTCGCTCGCACTGCTCGGCCCCTACGTCACCGACGCCGCGAACGAGCCGGGCCACCGCCTGGAGGCGGAGGTCTTCCGCCTCCAGCTGAGCGCAGGCGTCGCGGCCGCGCTCGAGCCCCACGCGGAGATCGAGGAGCTGCGCTGGGCGACCCCGGCGCAGGCGGCGGAGCTGGGCGACCGCCTCGCCCCCCTGGCCCGCCTCCTCCTCTGATCCGCCCTCCGTTGTGTAGGAAGGTCATTCCCACAAAACGGAGAGATCGGGCGACGGGATGGGGGTAGCCCCCGGTACAGGAGGGATGCGGGCAGGATGGGCGGCGCCGCGCTCGATCGCGAGGCTCATGCCATGACCACCGCCACCGCCTCCGCTCCCCTGCCGTCGAGGGCCTCGCGCCCTGCCGATCCGATCGGGCGGAGGTACGGGCGGCTCTGGGCCCGGGTGCCGCGCGAGCTCGGCTACCTCGCGCTCACCGCGGTGATCGGGCTGCTCGAGTTCGCGCTGCTGAACCGCGCGCTCTTCGGCGGGCAGGGCAGCGCCCCGCTCGCGGTGGTGGGCGTGCTGCTGTTCGCGCTCGTGTTGATCGCGAGCCGGTACCTCGGCGCGCTGGAACTCCGTCGCCTCGGATGGGCGCGCACGCCGGCCATCGCCGCGCCGACCTGGGAGCGGCCCTTCCAGGGCAAGCGCCCCCTCCGCGCCTTCGGCGACGTGTTCGCGAACGGCCACTACTGGCTCTACACGCTGCACTCGGCGGTCGTGAACCCGCTGCTCGCGACGCTGACGTTCACGATCTGGTCGTCGTGGATCGCGACCGCTGCACTCCTGTCGAGCGTTTCGATCTGGGGTCGATTCGTGCCGTTCAGCACCGGCGCATCGCGCGTCTGGCTGGCGCAGGACATCACCGGCGGCCAGACACCGGTGAACGGCAAAGCGCTGCTCGAAGTCATCGCCATCGCGTTCTCGCGGCAGAGCGACCCATCCACAATCGCCTGGTTCACGGTGGGCTTCACCGCCCTCGGTCTGCTGATGCTCGCCCTGCTCCCCTTCCTCACCCGCGGCGCGACGCTCGCGCACTGGGGCGCTGGCCGGCTGCTGCTCTCCCGCTTCGCCTCCGAGGATCTGCGCACCGACGTCGCCCGAGTCGATGCCGCCCGCCGCGCCGCGGTCACCGCCGAGGACACCGCCCTGCGCCGCCTGGAACGGGACATCCACGACGGTCCGCAGCAGCGCCTCCTGCGCCTGCAGATGGAGCTCGCGACCGCCGAACGGCGCCTCGACACGGATCCCGCGGCCGCCGCGGAGTCGATGGAGGCCGCCCGCCGCCTCGCGGGCGAAACGCTCGACGAGCTGCGCGCGCTCGCGCAGGGCTTCGCGCCGCCGCTGCTGCAGGACCGCGGACTGGCTGCCGCGCTCGTGGCGCTCGGCAGCCGCACGGGCACGCCGGTCGAGACCCGGATCGCGCTCCCGGGCGATCTGCCCGCAGAGGTCGAGCGCAGCGTCTACTTCGTCGTCGCGGAGCTGACGAGCAACGCCATCAAGCACGCGTCGGCGACCACGATC
>NZ_CAXTHO010000136.1:0-7212 GCF_964244015.1 uncultured Amnibacterium sp.
ATGGCATGTGGAGGTCGGTCGGGATGAGCGTGTTGCCGATCCGGATCACCGGGGACCCCGTGCTGCACGAACCGGCCGCACCCGTGGTCACGTTCGACGCCGAGTTGCGCAAGCTGGTCGACGACATGTTCGCGACGATGGACGAGGCGCCGGGTGTCGGGCTGGCCGGTCCGCAGGTCGGCGTCCCGCTGCGGCTGTTCGTCTACAGCTACGAGCACGACGTCGACGGCCCGAAGCGCGGTGTGGCGATCAACCCGGTGCTGTGGGTCACGCCGACCCCGACCGGCGAGGCCGACGAGGACACCGAGAGCGAGGGCTGCCTCTCCGTCCCTGGCGAGCGCTTCCCCCTCCGCCGGGCCCAGCGAGCACGCCTCGAGGCGCAGGACCTCGACGGGAACCCGTACACGCTGGAGGCGCGGGGCTGGTTCGCGCGGATCCTGCAGCACGAGACCGATCACCTCGACGGGGTGCTCTACGTCGACCGGCTGGACTTCCTCAACCAGCGGCGCGCGAAGAAGGCGGTCAGCGCCAACAAGTGGGGCAAGCCGGGCAACAGCTGGACGCCGGGGGTCGACGACCTGGAGGCATGAGCGTGAGCAAACCTGCTCGCGCGATGTGACGAGGGCGGGTTTCATAAATCCGGGGATCTGCGGCGCTTCGCGCGCAGATCCCCGGATTTATGAAACCCGGATCGGGGCGCGGTCAGCGGCGGGAGAGGTCCACGCCGTGGACCCCGTTGTGGAACCGGATGGAGGGGAAGGTCGCGCTGATCGAGAAGCCGACGCCCGGCGTCTCCGACGCGGTCAGCGTGCCCCCGAACAACTCGGTCCGAGCGCGCATCTCCTGGATCCCCGACCCCCTCAGCTGCTGGGTGAGGGACCGGAGGTCCTCCTCCACGCCGTACGACAGCTCGGCGGCCGCATCGTCGGGCGACAGGCCGCGGCGGAGGACCGCGTTGCGGAAGCCGTCGTCGTCGACCCGCACCGCGAGCCCGGACGCCGTCCAGGTGAAGCCGACCCGCACCTCCGTGCCGTCACCCCCGTACTGCAGCGAGTTCGAGAGGGCCTCCTGCAGGATCCGGTAGACCGCCAACTCCGCGGCGGAGTTCAGGTCGTACGCCTCCCCGTGCTCCTCCACCACGACGCTGAGGCCCGCGTCCCGCATGGTCGCGAACAGCTCCCGGGTCGATTTCAGGCGCGGCTGGGGTGCGGCATCCGCCTCGCTCTCGCGGACCAGCGTCATCACGCGACGCAGATCCGCGAGCGTCATGCGCCCGCTCTCCGCGATGGTCTGGGCGGCGCGGACCGCCGCGGTCGGGTCGGTGGTCCCGGCGTACACGGCACCGTCGGCCTGCGCGATCATCGCGGAGACGCGGTGCACGGCCACGTCGTGCAGATCGCGGATGATCCTGAGCCGGCCACTGTGATCCGCGACCGACACCTGGAGGCGCGCGGTGTACCGATCGTCGTCGGCCGCCGCGCGACGCTCGGCACGCAGCCGGCGCCGCGTCACGAGCAGCAGCGCGAGCAGGACCGCCGCCACGACGAGCAGCCCGCCCGTCACGGCAGGCCACACGGTCTGCGGCAGGCTCAGCACGCGGGCGAGTCTACGAACCGTGCATGCGACCGGGCGGAGGCGCACGGAACGCGGCGTGCTGCAGTCGGGCCGGCTCGCATGGACTTCGCCCCCGGGCGGCCGTTCGAGCACACCGGACGCGGCCGACAGGGTGTGAGCCCGTATCGGCCGCGGATCATCGGGAGCGGAAGCTCCCCGAGGAAGACTCGAACTTCCAACCTGCCGGTTAACAGCCGGCTGCTCTGCCAATTGAGCTATCGAGGATCAGCGGTGGCGCACCACCGCGGCCCGTCGAGTGTAGCCCACGGGGAACCGGCGGCCTCGACGGCGCACCCGCTCGGCGAGGCGGTCGGCTCAGCGGACGACGGGCAGGCCGATCGCACCCGTGCGGAGGAAGTAGTCGTCGCGCAGCCCGCGCACGTACGGGTGCTCCGGGTCGGCGAGCACCTGGTCGGCGGTGCCGGAGGCGATGAGCACACCGCGGTGCATCACGACGACGCGATGCGTGCTGCGGTGCATGACGGCGGCGTCGTGGCTGATGATCACCGCGGAGAAGACCCGGTCGGCGTGCAACTCGAGCAGCGTGTCGAGCACCGGGCCGCGGGTGGCGACATCGACGCTGGACGTCGGCTCGTCGGCGATCCAGAGCATCGGCTGCAGGATCAGGGACCGCGCGATGGCGACGCGCTGCCGCTGACCGGCGGAGAGCTCCCACGGGTAGCGCGTCATGATCGCGAGCGGCAGCTGCACCGCATCGATCAGCTCGGCGGCGCGGGTCCCGGCGTCGCGCCGGTCGAAGTGCCGGTCACGGTCGAACAGCGGCTGCGTGACGGTCTCGGCGACGGTGTAGCCGCCTTCGAGCGCACGGCCGGCGTGCTGCGGGAGGTAGCCGACCTGCGCCCCGAGGACACGGCGGGCGGTGCGCCCGGGCCGGTCCGCGCGCATGCCGAGCACCGAGACGGAACCGCCGACGACACGGGGACCGCGTTCGCCGACGCCGCGAGCGATCCGCCCTGCGAGCACGCGGGCGAGCGTGGACTTGCCCGCACCGGTCTCGCCGACGATGCCGATCATCTCCCCCGGCTCGACGCGCAGGTCGACACCGCGGACGGCGTCGAAGCGGACCGCGCCGGGATAGCCGACGGTCAGATCCTTCGTGACGACCACCGCACCGCTGTCGACCATGTCGTACCCCCTGCCGGTGGTCCGGAGCGTATCGCCGCGGTGCGCCTCCCGACCCTCGACACCCCCGGAATGGGGCGGCGTGATCTCGCGGCTGGGGAGGAGCGAGCGGGCGCCCCGCTGGTCGAGGAGCGACGAAGGAGCGTCTCGAGACCACCCGGAACCGCGTGGGCTCAGGGGCGGGAGCTCAGGCGCCTCGGAGGGTGCGGCGGTCCGCCTCGACCACCACCAGCTGCTTGCGCAGCTCGCGGCCCCGTTCGGCGTCGGCCGCGCCCTCGGTGCGCTGCAGCTGGCGGACGAGGTCGGCCTTCCGGCGCAGGAGGTGGCGGTCGACCAGCGACGCGACCGTGGCTTTCGCGGTGCGGGCGAGCTGCTCCTCCTCGCTCACCCTGACCGGCAGCGGGAGGAACGCGAGCTCCTGCACGATCGGCGCGATCGGGTCGGGCACCTCGCCCGCGAGCCGCTCGAGCCAGCCGGCACCGCCGAGCTGGGCGAGCTGCGAGCCGATCGCGTCGCGGACCACCGCGAGGGTGGCGTTGTGGAAGCCGACCTCCGTCGAGCGACGGATGAGGTCGCCGCCGACCAGGTGCGGCACCTGCACGATCATCATCAGCGCCTCCCGCTCGAGGCGGGTGGCCGGATCGTCGGGCAGCGACCGGAGTGAGGCGGGCGGGCGCGGCGGGCGCGGCGCCGCCTCGGTCTCGCGCCGGGTGGAGTCGCGGCGGTCGGGACCGGTGCGGGCAGCGCCGCCGCGACGCCCGCGCTGCACTTCGCGGTCGACCGCGGCGAGGTCCATGGCGAGCCAGCGCGCGAGCAGCCGGACGTAGGCGGGCCGGACGTTGTCGTCGCGGATCGTGGCGACGATCGGCACGGCCGCCCGCAGCGCCGCGACCTGCCCCTCCACCGAGTCGAGGTCGTGCATGTCGAGCACGCGCCGGATCATGTACTCGAACATCGGGTGCTTCGCCTCGAGCATCGCGCGCACGGCCTCGTCGCCGCGCTGGGTGCGCAGATCGGAGGGGTCGAGCCCGTCGACGCCGACTGCGACGAACGTGCGCGCGGCGAACCGCTGCTCCTCCGCGAAGGCCCGCACGGCCGCCTTCTGCCCGGCCGCATCGGGGTCGAAGGTGAAGATCACCTCGCCGTTCGCGCTCGCCTCGTCGCCCAGCACCCGGCGCAGCACCTTGATGTGGTCCGCGCCGAACGCGGTGCCGCAGGTCGCGACCGCGGTCGTGACCCCGGCGAGGTGGCAGGCCATCACGTCCGTGTAGCCCTCGACCACGACGACCCGGTGCTCTCGGGAGATGTCGCGCTTCGCGAGGTCGAGCCCGTAGAGCACCTGGGACTTGTGGTACACCGCCGTCTCTGGCGTGTTCAGGTACTTCGGCCCCTGATCGTCCTCGAGCAGCCGGCGCGCGCCGAACCCGACGACGGCGCCGGTGAGATCGCGGATCGGCCAGACGAGCCGGCCGCGGAACCGGTCGTAGATCCCGCGGTCACCGCTCGACACGAGCCCGGCGGCGGACAGCTCCGCCTCCTGGAACCCCTTGCCGCGCAGGTGCTTCGTCAGCGCGTCCCACGACTTCGGCGCCCAGCCGATCCCGAACCGGGCGGCGGCCTGCGCATCGAAGCCGCGCTCCGTCAGGAACTGCTGACCCGGACTGGCGGCCGGGGTCGCGAGCTCGCCGACGAAGTACTCGGCGGCGAGCCGGTTCGCCTCCAGCAGCCGCACGCGGTTCGCGGAGTCCTGCTGCGGCTGCCCGTCCTCGTAGGTGAGCGTGTAGTTCAGGCGGGAGGCGAGCGACTCGACCGCGTCCGCGAACGAGAGGTGGTCGAGCTCCATCAGGAAGCTGATGACGTCGCCGTCGACACCGCAGCCGAAGCAGTGGTACCTGCCGACCGCCGGTCGCACCGTGAAGCTCGGGCTGCGCTCGTCGTGGAACGGGCAGAGCCCCTTCAGCGACCCGACGCCCGCGGTCTTCAGCGCGACCTGCTCGCCGATGACCGCGGCGATGTCGGTGCGGCTGCGGACCTCGTCCACGTCGCTCCGACGGATCAGCCCTGCCACACGCCGGATTCTAGGTTCGCGGGAGGACACCTCCCGCCCCTGTGGACGACGGGCCGACCGGCCAGGGATCTCGAGGCTCGCTTCGCGGTTCCTCGATCAGCGGGATGAGCGGGCTGCGGCGAGGATGCGGCGGGCGGGGAGGGTGCGGAGGGAGCGCGGGAGGAAGCGGGTCGCCGGGGCGAGGCGGCGCGCGAGCGGGAGCAGGTCGGGGCCGTGCTCCAGCGACTCGAGCGCCGGCCGCAGCGCCGGCAGGGTCCCGAGCGTCGCGCGGAGGTAGATCGGCATCAGGAGGCGGAGCCAGCGCGGCGTCGCTCGCGCCGAGACGAGCGCCCGCACCACGGGCACGGTCACGTCGTCGAACCGCAGCCCTGCCGAGGCGGCGAGGAAGACGGCGTCGAACTCCGCCCGCGTCGACGGCCATTCGCGCTCAGGCAGGCCGAGCTCGGTCGCGAGGTGACCGTTCAGCACGAGCAGCTCGTCGGCGAGCGCCGGCGGCAGCGGCCCCCACACCGCCTCCGCGATCCGGATCGCCGTGTCGTGGATCGTCGCGGCCACCCACAGCTGCAGCGCCGGATCACGCGCGTCGTACGGGACGGGCGCGCCCTCCTCGCTGACCACGGGCCGGTGCGCGTGCCCGACGGACCTCGCGACCGTGCGGACGAGGTCCTCCTCCCCCGAGGCGACCACGTAGATGAACGCGAGCGTGCCGCGCAGCCGCCCCAGCGGATCGGTCTCGAACGCGCTGTGCCGCGCGACGCCGTGCCCGACCGCGGGCTGGGCGAGCTGCAGGAGCAGCGCCCGGAGTCCGCCCGCGAGCAGCACCCCCTCCAGCTGCAGCTGCCGCGCACTCGGCAGTCGGCGCGCGCGCCGGATCACCGCACCAGCCGCCCGTGCCAGGCGAGCGCCGACTGGTCGGTGAGGCTCGCGACCTGGTCGACGACGACGCGCTTCCGCGCCTGATCGTCCTCCGCCACCGCCCAGTCGTCGGCGAAGGCGGTGTCGAGGTGCTGCGGGTCCGACAGCAGCACGTCGGCGAGCTGCTGCAGCAGCTCCCGCTGCTGCACGTAGACCGGCCGCCTGGTGTCGTTCGCCATCACGAAGGCCGCGACGATGCCCTTCAGCGCGGCGATCTCGGCCTGGATGCCGCGCGGCACGACGACGTCGGCGCCGTAGCGGACCAGGTCGCCGCTGTGCGCACGCCTCGTCGCCGTGGTCGCGGCACCGGCGAACCGGCCGATCAGCTGGCTGGTCAGGTTCTTCAGCGCCGCGTGCGCGCGCCGGGAGCCGTTCCACTCCGCGATCCAGGAGTCGGTCGCGCGGAGCCGGTGCAGCGCCTCCACCAGCTCGTCGTGATCGAAGGCCCCGCCGACCCAGGCGACCATCGCGCCGACGACGTCGCGCTGCGCCGCGTTCGACCGCAGCGCCGCGAGGTCGACCGACCCGCCGACGACCGCGTCCTCGAAGTCGTGCACCGAGTAGGCGATGTCGTCGGACAGGTCCATGACCTGGGCCTCGATGCAGGGCCGGCGGGGCGGGGCGCCGCTGCGCAGCCACGCGAACGCCTCCTCGTCCTCCGGGTAGTAGCCGAACTTCTTCCTGCCGCTCGGATCGCCGACGGGCGCATCCAGCCCCCACGGGTACTTCACCGATGCGTCGAGGCTCGCCCGCGTCAGGTTCAGGCCGTACGGCCGGTCGTCGGGACCGAAGACCTTCGGTTCCAGCCGGGTCAGGAGGCGGAGGGACTGCGCGTTGCCCTCGAAGCCGCCGACGTCGCTGCACCAGTCGTTCAGCGCGCGCTCGCCGTTGTGGCCGAACGGCGGATGGCCGAGGTCGTGCGCGAGGCAGGCGGTGTCGACGACGTCGGCGGCGAGTCCGAGGCTGCCGGCGAGCTCGCGGCCGACCTGCGCCACCTCGAGCGAGTGCGTCAGGCGGGTGCGCGCGAAGTCGAGGCCGAGGGTCGGCGACAGCACCTGCGTCTTCGCGGCGAGCCTCCTGAGCGCCCCGGAGTGGAGCAGCCGGGCCCGGTCGCGAGCGAAGTCGCTGCGGCGGGAGGAGTGCTCCTCGGGCAGCCACCGGCCGCGGTCCGCTTCGCCGTAGCCGAGGTCGGCTTCGTGCGCGTCACCCACCGCTCGAGTCCAGCTCGGCGCCCGCGACCTCGGCCCGGTCGGCCGCGTCCAGCGTTCGCGACTGGAGCCAGCGGTCCGGCAGCGACGGCGACTTCGGCGTGCCCGCCCTGCCGCGCTGCCCCTCCGCCGCCTCGCCCGGGTACGGCTGGTCGCGCTCAAGCTGCGCGAGCAGCTCGTCGAGGTGCGCGAGGGACTCGACCTGGGCCAGCTGCGAGCGCAGCTGCCCGCCCACGCCGTAGCCCTTGAAGTACCAGGCGACGT
>NZ_CAXTHO010000137.1:0-4008 GCF_964244015.1 uncultured Amnibacterium sp.
CCCCGCGACTGGCCGACGGCACGCCCTTCCCGACCTTCTACTACCTGACCCACCCATCGCTCGTCGCCGCGATCTCGCGACTGGAGGCGGAGGGTCGGATGCGCGAGTGGAGCCCGCTCGTCGAGGCCGGCGGCCCGCTCGCGCCGCAATACGCCGACGCGCACGCCGCCTACCTCGCCGATCGGCTCACCGCTGGCGAGGTGCAGGAGGTGGCGGGCATCAGCGCCGGCGGCATGCCGAACCGGGTCAAATGCCTCCACGCCCTCGCGGGCCACGCACTCGCCGCGGGCCCGGGCGTGAACCCGATCGGCGACCTCGCGCTCAGCGAGGCAGCCGCAGCGGAACCCGTGGTCCGGGCCCTCATCGGTCCGTGGCCCGCCCCAGCACCCCGATAGCATCGCTCCCGAAAACCGTCCTCCTCGAAGGGCCGGCTTCGTCGAAAGGAACTGGACGTCTCGTGACTCGCATCCTGATCGTCGGCGGCGGCTACGCCGGCTTCTACACCGCGTGGAAGCTGGAGAAGTGGCTCTCCGCCAGCGAGGCGGAGATCGTCGTCGTCGACCCGCTGTCGTACCTCACCTACCAGCCCTTCCTGCCCGAGGTGGTCGGCGGCGCCATCGACGCCCGCCACGCGGTGGTCGATCAGCGCAGGCATCTGAAGCGCTCGCGCGTCATCACCGCGAAGGTCACGAAGATCGACCACGCGACGAAGACCGCGGAGATCACGCCGGCCGTGGGCGACCCCTGGACGCTCGGCTACGACCAGATCGTGGTGACGGCCGGCTCCGTCTCGCGCACCTTCCCGATCCCGGGCGTCGCCGACGAGGCGATCGGCCTGAAGACGATCGAGGAGGCCGTCGCGATCCGCGACCGCATCGTGCGCAACTTCGAGCTCGCGGCGAACCTGCCGCCCGGGCCCGCGCGCGACCGGCTGCTCACCTTCGTGGTCGTCGGCGGCGGCTTCGCCGGTATCGAGGTGTTCGGTGAGATGCGGTCGCTCGCGTCCGCCCTGCTCGCTCGCTACCCGCAGCTCACCTTCGACGACACGCACCTCCACCTGATCGAGGCGATGGGCCGGATCATGCCGGAGGTGTCCCTGCCGACCTCGCAGTGGGTGCTGAAGAACTACGCCGAGCGCGGCGCGATCGTGCACCTCGACACCCAGCTGAAGGACGCGACCGGCGGCGTGATCCAGCTGTCCACCGGCGAGCGCTTCGAGTCCGACGTGATCGTCTGGACCGCGGGGGTCATGGCATCGCCGATGCTGCGGAACACGGACCTGCCGATCGAGGAGCGCGGCCGCCTCCGCGTGCAGGCCGACCTGCGCGTCGTCACCGCCGAGGGCGACATCGTGCCCGATGCCTGGGGCGCCGGCGACGTCTCCGCCGTCCCGGACCTCACGGGCAAGGGCGTGGGCGGCTTCTGCGTCCCGAACGCCCAGCACGCGGTCCGCCAGGGCAAGCTGCTCGCGAAGAACATCGCGGCGACCCTCCGCGGCGAGGGCGTGAAGGACTACTACCACGAGAGCCTCGGCGCGGTCGCGGGCCTGGGGCTCTACGTCGGCGCGTTCCAGTCCGGCAAGATCGCGGTGACGGGATTCCCGGCCTGGGTCATGCACCGTGGGTACCACGGCCTCGCGATCCCGACGTGGGAGCGCAAGATCCGCGTCGTCGCCGGTTGGGGCCTGAACCTCGTGCTCGGGCGCGACCTGGTGCAGCTGATCGAGCGGGAGCACCCGCGGGTCGCGTTCGAGACGTTCGCCTCCCGCCCGAAGCCTCCGGTCGCCGCGGCGCCGGAGCCCGCCGGTGCACCGAAGCGCGCGCCCCGCACGCGCAAGAAGCCCGAGGTCGAGCCCGAGCTGCCCGGCGCGAAGGGCCTCGAGTCCCCGGTCTACGCGAACCCGGCCCCCGAGCCGGAGCCCGCCACGAAGTAGCCCCCGCACCCTCCGTTTTGTAGGAACATCCTTCCTACAAAACGGAGAGTGTCGGAGCTATCGCGGGTCGCCCGGGGCCGTCGTGACCGTGCGGATGCGCATCCGGTCGAGCTGGCCGAGGTGGCCTCGGGCGCTGCGCTCCGCCTCTGCGGCCAGCCGCTCGGCGGCGAGTGCCGTCATCGGCGCGATCGCCACCTCCGCGTCGCCCTCCAGCCGGTGGCCGATCCACCGGAGGCGCAGCTCGCGGACATCCAGCACGCCCTCGACGTGATGCAGCGCGTGGTCGGCGGTCGACACGAGGTCGGGGTCGACGCCGTCGAGCAGCCGCCTGCCGATGCTGCGGACGGTGCCGAGGAGCAGCACGAGGATCGCGATGCTGATCAGGATTCCCACGATCGGGTCCGCCAGCGGGAACCCGAGTGCGACGCCGACGGCGCCGAGCACCACCGCCAGCGAGGTGAAGCCGTCCGTCCGCGCATGGACCCCGTCGGCGACGAGCGCGGCGGAGCCGATCCGCCGCCCGACCCGGATCCGGTAGATCGCCACCGCCTCGTTGCCGAGGAACCCGATCACGCCGGCGACCATCAGCCAGCCGAGGTTGACCGGCGTGCGGGGGTGGATCAGCCGGTCGATCGACTGCCATCCGGCCACGATCGCCGACAGCAGCACCACAGCGACGATGAACAGCCCGGCGAGGTCCTCCGCCCGCCCGAAGCCGTAGGTGTACCTGCGCGTCGCCGGTCGGCGTGCCAGCACGAACGCGATCCACAGCGGCACGGCGGTGAGCGCGTCCGAGAAGTTGTGGATCGTGTCGGCGAGCAGCGCGACGGACGAGGTCGCCCCGACCGCGATGAGCTGCAGCAGCGTCGTCCCGAGCAGCACGAACAGGCTGATCCTGACCGCGCGCACCCCGGCGCCGCTCGCCTCCAGGGCGTCGTCGATCGAGTCGGCCGCGTCATGGGTGTGCGGGACGAACAGCTGGGTCAGGAAGCCGCGGACCCCGTGCCCATGGTCGTGGGGGTGCTCGTGCTCGTGGAAGTGCCCGTGCCCGTGTCCGGTCGTCATGCGGAGGTCGCGGTCCGGTGGTGGTGCGGTTCACCGAGCGCGTGCTCGGCCTGCTGGATCGCGTCCGTCACGAGCCGGATCGCATGCTCGTTCGCCAGCTCGTAGAACACGCGCTGCCCCTCCTGCCGGGTGCGCACGATGCGGGCGAGCCGCAGCTTCGCGAGGTGCTGCGACACCGCCGCCGGTGGCTTGTCGACGATCTTGGCGAGCTGGCCGACGGAGAGCTCCTGCTCGCGCAGCGCGAGGATGAGCCGCACCCGTGTCGCGTCCGAGAGCATCGAGAAGACCTCGACGGCGAGTTCGACGTACGGACTCTCTGGACTCCGGCCGCACCCGCGCGTATCCGCATCCATGCGCAGATACTAGAGCGTGCGGTACCGGCGCTCGCCGTCGGACCGGAGGCGGATCGCCGCCGGAGCGGTCAGCGCGCGGCGGTCGCCTCCGCCATCCACCGGCGCCAGCGGTCCCACGGGTCGACGCCGGCCGCGAGGGTGTCGATGTGCGCCTGCAGGCCGGGGGAGAGGTCGAACCACTCGCTGCTCCCGGCCCGTTCGGCGGCGAACTGCTCGTGCCGGCGGTGCTCGACGTGCCGGTCCCCGCGCTCGAAGGCGAGCACCGCCTCGTGCCGGATCGCCGTGAAGCGCTGCCGTGGGTTCGTCGTGGTCCCGATCTTCACCCGATCGCCGAATCGCAGGTAGTAGACGATGTCGAGCCGCGGCGGCGCGATCTCGTCGTCCAGATGGTCGCCGTGCGGCCACTCGCAGACCGCGCACACCCGCCCGGACGGGAACCGGATCCCGAGCCGCGATCCGCACAGCCGACACGGCGACGGCAGCGGGTCCGACAGCCCGGACGTGAGCCCGAGGGCCTCCGACGCGACCACCAGATGGTCCTCGCAGAGCGGGATCAGCTCGGGCCGCGCGGCGGGCACCGCGCAGCCGGGGATGGCGCAGCGGGCGGGGAGTGCGGATCTGCCGCTGCATGGCGGCCGCGTGCCGGTAGGACAGGTC
>NZ_CAXTHO010000137.1:4018-7151 GCF_964244015.1 uncultured Amnibacterium sp.
CGCGAGCGCCGCCGGTGACCAAGGCGGCGCGTCCGGTCAGGTCGAAGGGGCTCACGGCCGCATCATCGTCCGCGCACCCCTCCGACAGCTTGGTCGTGCTGCCGGGCCGGCTCCTGCTCCCGGGCAGGCGCCTCGATCGGCGGCACGGCGAGCGGTAGCCGGAGGCGCAGCACCGCGCCCGGCAGGTCGTCCGCCGCGGGGTCGGCGAAGGCGAGCGTGCCGCCGTGCGCAGCCACGAGCCCGCGCGCGATCGGCAGCCCGAGCCCCGCTCCGCCGGTCCCGGCCGACCGTCCCGGATCGAGCCGCACCAGGCGCTCGAACACCAGCTCGCGGGCGGCCTCGGCCACGCCCGGCCCGTCGTCCGACACGCTGATCTCGAGGTCGTCTCCATCGATCCGGGTCCGGAGGAGTACACGTCCCGCGCCGGCGTTCCCGGCGTTGCCGATCAGGTTCGCGAGCACCTGGTCGAGCCGCTCCCGGTCGATCGCCACCTGTGTCTCCGGGCCCGCGACCGCGACGGTCGGCCCTCCCCTCCGGCCGGCCGCACGTCCTGCGGCGTCGCGGAGCACCGGCCCGATCGGCTGCGGCGTGGTCTGCACCTGCAGCGCCCCGAGCCGTGACACGAGCAGCAGGTCGTCGACGAGGCGCCCGGCCCGCCGCGCCTCCCGCACGATCGCGACGGTGACCCGGTCGCGCTCGTCGTCGTCGAGCGGCTCGCGGATCAGGCGCTCGGCGCCCGCGGAGACCCCGGCGAGCGGTGTGCGCAGCTCGTGCGACGCGTCGGACAGGAACCGGCCGAGCTGGTCGGCGGCGTCCGCGGCGCGCCGCTCCGCTCCCTCCAGCTCCTCCAGCATCGCGTCGAACTGGACCGCGGCGCGGCCCAGGTCCGTGCTGGGGTCTCGCGGGGAGAGCCGTCGCCCGCGCCCGCCGTCGGCGGTCTCCCGCGCTGCGGCCGTCAGGGCGCCGAGCGGGCGCATCGCGCGGCGCAGCACGACCGGCAGGAGGATCGCCGCGAGCGCGATGGCGGCGAGGCTCGCGATCGTCATGATCATGCGGAACCGCAGCAGCGCCGCGTCGATCTCGGTGCTGACGTCGGTGAGTACGAGCTGCACCCCCGGCCGCAGGGTCTGGGTGGCGACGAGCCGCCCCTGCTCCTGCGTGACGACGACGCTCGGATCGGCGGCAACCCGAGGAGCGGGCGGTCTGCCCCTCCTGCCCTGCGGCGGCGCCTGGGGGGTCCCCACCACGATGGTGCCACCGGAGGAGTCGTGCACCTCGGCGCGGATCCCGGCGATGCTCAGGCGGTCCGCGATGGACTGGTCGGACAGCCCGGTGAGCTCGGGGGCGAGCGCGGCGACCGAGACGAGTCGCTGCTGCTGCTCACCCTTCAGCACCGCGCCGAGCGCGAGGTCGACGCCGACCCCGACGACGAGCAGCAGCACCGCCAGCACACCGACCGCCCACAGGACGACCCGGCGGCGCAGGGACGGCGTCCTCATGCCGCCACCGATCCGCCGGCCGGGCGCAGCACGTAGCCGAATCCCCGGACCGTGTGCACGATGCGCGGGCCGTGCAGCTCGAGCTTCCTGCGCAGCGCGCTCATGTGCACCTCGACGAGGTTCGCGTCGTAGTCGTCGTAGCCCCAGACCTGCGTCAGCAGCTGCGTCTTGGAGAGGATCCGCCCGCGCTCGTGCGCGAGGTAGGTGAGCAGCCGGTACTCGGTCGCCGTCAGGTCGAGCGTCGTGCCCGCGCGCACCGCCTCCGCGCTCTGCTCGTCGATCACGAGGTCGCCGAGATCGAGGGTCGCCGGGACCCGGCCGAGGCGGCGCAGCACGGCGCGCACCCGGGCGACGAGCTCCTCCACGATGAACGGCTTCACGACGTAGTCGTCGGCGCCGAGCCCGAACCCGGCGAGCCGATCGGCGCCGGCGTCCCGCGCGGTGACGAAGATCACGGGCAGGTCGCGGTCGCGCCGCAGCGACCGCGCGAGCGCGAACCCGTCGGCCGTGCCCGGCAGCGTCACGTCGAGCAGCGCCAGGTCGGGGCGGAAGTCGTCGACCTGCGAGGCCAGATGCGTGCCGTCGGACCGGGCCAGCACGACGGACCCGTCCCGGACGAGCGCAGCGGCGACGGACTCGCGGATGAGGGGATCGTCCTCGACGATGAGCACGCGGGCGGGAGAGGTCATCCTCCGACCATGACCTCGCCGGCTGAAGCGGGACTGAAGCGACCTTGGAGTCGGCGATGCATTCCCGAAGAGCGTGGAGGCTGAGGCGTTCCTGAAGCCGGTGGCCGCTTCAGGTGCGCTTCAGCGGCGCCCCGTGATCTGGATCCAGCCGCACGCTGCGGCGCAGATCGAAGGAGACCCTGATGAAGTCGTTCACGAGGACCACCCGCCGAGCAGTGCTCGTCAGCTGCGTCGCCGGCGCAGCGGTGATCGGCGCAGTCGGCGCCGGCACCGCCGCGTTCGCCGACGGTGCCCCGAGCCCCAGCACCTCGCAGTCGGCGTCCACCGACACCACCGGCACCACCGGCACGGCCGCGGCCCCGGAGGGCGGCCCGGCCGCGGGCCCGGAGCACGGCAAGCACGAGCCGCACATCGGCGGGACGGTGCTGACCGCCAGCGGCAGCACCGTGACCGTGCAGGACCGGGACGGTTTCACCCGGACCGTCACGCTCGCCGACGGCGCGACCGTCACGAAGGACGGCGCGTCCTCCACCGCCGCCGCGATCACGACGGGCGCCCACATCGAGGCGACCGGCTCGGTGGCCTCGGACAAGACCACGCTGACGGCGACCGCGGTGCGCATCGGCGAGCCGACCCCGCCGAAGGGTGGCCCCGGCGCTCCCGGCGGCCCCCGCGGCGGCAAGCACGACCGGGGCGACGCCCCGACCCCGCCGAAGGGCGCCCCCGCCGATGCTCCGACCGATGCCCCGACCGGCGCCCCGGCTGATGCTCCGACCGGCGCCCCCACCGGCGCTCCGACCGCGGCGCCGACCCCCTCCATCGGCTCCTGAGCGGAGCGCGGCCTTGCCACTCGACGCCCTTTCCGCGACCGGAACAGGGCGCCGAGTGGCAAGGCCGCTGTGGGGTGTCGGTCAGTCGCCCGCGACGAGGTCCGGCTGGAGGTCG
>NZ_CAXTHO010000138.1:0-7140 GCF_964244015.1 uncultured Amnibacterium sp.
CTCGGTAGTCAGTAGCACTGATTAGTGGTACTGTCCGTTGCTAGGTACTGATACCGAGCACGGGCGAGCAGTTGCGAGGAGGGCGTCATGGGCAAGCAGATGACCGAGATGCTCAAGGGCACGCTGGAGGGCATCGTGCTGGCGGTCCTGTCCGGGCGCGCTGCGTACGGCTACGAGATCACCGCGTGGCTCCGCGACCAGGGATTCATCGAGATCGCCGAAGGCACCGTCTACGCCCTGCTGGTCCGGGTGGAGCATCGCGGCCTCGTCGACGTGGAGAAGGTCCCGTCGGAGAAGGGGCCGCCGCGCAAGGTCTACTCCCTCAACCCATCGGGGCGCGCCTACCTCGAGGAGTTCTGGAGCAACTGGAGCTTCGTCTCGGCCCGGCTCGAGCAGCTCCGGAATCCGATTTCAGCAGTGCGCATCGAAGGAGAGAACTGACCATGGCCGCAACATGGATCGAGCTGGTCACCGGACCGCTCGGGCAGAAGAAGCAGTGGCGGCAATCCGTCGCTCGAATGGACGCGCTTCCGGAGCCCTACCGGGCCTCCGCGAAGGCGCTGCAGCGCTACGTCCTGCAGGTGGGCGGCGTGGTGGACGGTCAGACCCTGATCTCGATGGTCGGTGACCTCGCCGACCTGTGGGATCGAGCCGCCACCGACGGGACTTCGGTCCGAGACGTCGTCGGGGAGGACCCCGCTGAATTCGCCGAGGCCTTCGTTCAGGCGTACGCGGGTCGCCAGTGGGCCGACAAGGAACGCGACCGCCTGCGGAGCGCGATCGACACCGCCGAGCGCATGGGTGGGACGGAGGGGGAGCGATGAGCTCTGCACTGCTCGCTGAGCCCGCGATCCACGTCCAGGGGCTTCGGAAGTCCTACAAGGGCGCGACGGTGCTGCAGGGCGTCGATCTCGACGTGGAACGAGGGGAGATCTTCGCCCTCCTCGGCTCGAACGGCGCAGGGAAGACCACCGTCGTCAAGATCCTCGCCACGCTCCTCCGGGCGGACAGCGGCACGGCCGACGTCAACGGCTTCGACGTGACCGAGCAGGCGTCCAGAGTGCGCGACTCGATCAGCCTCACCGGCCAGTTCGCCGCGGTCGACGAGGTGCTGACCGGTCGCGAGAACCTCACGCTGATCGCCCGACTGCGGCACCTCCCCGACCCCGCAGGGCGCGCGGACGAGCTGCTGAAGCGGTTCTCCTTGGCGGACGCCGGCGCTCGACGTGCAGGCGCCTACTCCGGGGGCATGCGGCGACGACTCGACATCGCGATGAGCCTGATCGGCGATCCCGAGGTGATCTTCCTCGATGAGCCGACGACCGGTCTCGACCCGGAGGCGCGCATCGAGGTGTGGCACGCCGTCAGGGAACTCGCCAGTCAGGGCACGACGGTGTTCCTGACCACGCAGTACCTCGACGAGGCGGAGCAGCTCGCCGACCGGATCGCGATCCTCCACGGGGGTCGGATCATCGTCACCGGCACGCTCGACGAGTTGAAGCAGCTGCTGCCGCCGGCGCATGTGGAGTACGTCGACAAGCGGCCGACGCTCGAAGACGTCTTCTTCGCGGTCGTCGGCGACGGCCGCACGACCGACCTGGAGGAGGAGGCATCATGAGCTCGCACTTCGTCGGCGACACGGCCGTCCTCACCGGCCGGTCACTGCGCCACATCCTTCGGAGCCCCGACACGATCGTGACCACCGCGGTGATGCCGATCGGCATCCTGCTGCTGTTCGTCTTCGTCTTCGGCGGCGCCATCGACACCGGCACCGAGTCGTACGTGAACTACCTCCTGCCGGGCATCCTGCTGATCACGGTGGCATCTGGAATCGCGTACACCGCCTACCGGCTGTTCCTCGACCTGCAGGGCGGGATCTTCGAGCGGTTCCAATCGATGCCCATCGCTCGCTCGTCGGTCCTGTGGGCGCACGTCATCACGTCCCTCGTTGCGAACTTCGTCTCCGTCGTCGTCGTGGTGCTCGTCTCCGTCCTGATCGGCTTCCGGTCCGAAGCAGGCCCACTCGCATGGCTCGCCGTGGCCGGCATCGTTCTGCTCTTCACCCTCGCGCTGACCTGGCTGGCGGTCATCGCCGGTCTCTGCGCGAAGTCCGTCGACGGAGCCAGCGCGTTCTCCTACCCGCTGATCTTCCTGCCGTTCATCAGCTCCGCGTTCGTGCCGACCGCGACGATGCCCGGGCCCGTGCGGGTCTTCGCCGAGTACCAGCCGGTGACCTCGATCGTGAACGCGCTCCGCGACCTCCTCGGGCATCGAGCGATCGAGAGCGACATCTGGATCGCACTCGCCTGGTGCGTGGCCGTCCTCGTGATCGCCTACGTGCTCGCCGTGGTCGCCTACCGTCGAAGGTCAGCCTGACTCGAGCTGATGGCTCCGTCGGATGTGAGCATGGCGTCGCCGATCCGTACACCGCTCCGACGGCCGCACCACCGTGCCGAGCTGCAGGCGTGGCCCGCTCTGAGCATCAGAGCTGCGGCGTCGTCGTCGAGGCCAGTCGCTCGCGGACGGCGGGGAGGAACGCCTCGGCCCAGACGTGGTGACCGCGGTCGTTCGGGTGGAACAGGTCGCCGGCCGCATTGCGGATGGCGATCACCGGGCCGCCTCGGCGCGTCGACGCGTTCAGCGGCGCGAGCACGAGGCCGTGCGCCGCGACGACCTCGTGCACGATCCGGTTCGCGGCGCGCACCCGCCCGCCGATGGGCAGCGGGCTGAAGCTCGGGAGGTCCGCGACGATCGCGCCCGGCGGCAGCGACGCGCAGATGCGGTCGAACTCGTCCCGGAACCGCGACCCTTCGAACGACCACACGTCGTTCGCGCCGACGTCGATCGTGCAGACGACCGCGGTCGCCTTCGGGATGCGGTGCAGCTCGTCGGCGAGGACGACAGCGCAGGTCGCCCCGTCGATAGCGAGGTTGCGCACCCGCACCCGGTGGCCCGTGATGCGCGCGATCTCCGCCGCGACGATGCCGACGTACCCCCGCTCCGGGGTGGAGGCGCCGAGCCCGAGCGCCGCGGAGTCGCCGAGCGCGACGTACAGCACCGCCTCCGGATCCGCTGCGCCGCGCTCGCGCCAGTAGACGTGGTGCGCCGGGATCCTGCTCGTGAGCAGCACGGTCCAGGCGGCACGATGCCGGGCCAGCCAGGCGAGGGAGCCGACGGCGCCCGCCGCCGCGACGCCGCCTGCGATCGCGATCGGCCTCACCGCGGCACCGAGATCGCGGCGAGGCTGCCACCCGTGGCGGTCAGCAGGTCGCGGGGAGCGATCTCGAGGTCGAAGCCGCGCCGTCCACCCGAGACGTACACGGTGTCGAAGCCGGTCGCGGTCGCGTCGAGCACGAGCGGCAGGCGGGTGCGCTGCCCGAACGGGCTGATCCCGCCGACGACGTAGCCGGTCTTTCGCTCCGCGACGTCGGGCACGGCCAGACCTGCCCGCTTCGCGCCGAGCACCACCGCGAGCGTCTTCAGATCGAGCATCGCCGAGACGGGCACGAGGGCGACGACGAGCCGGGCATCCGCCTGCACGACGAGGGTCTTGAACACCTGCTCCGGCGGTGCGCCCAGCTCCTTCGCCGCTTCGAGTCCGTAGCCCTCCACGAACACGTCGTGCTCGTAGGGATGCGGCGTGTACGGGACGCCGAGTCGATCGAGGGCCAGGGTGGCCGCGGTGGTCGGCGCCGCCTTCGTCATCCTGGCGATCATGCCGGGTCCACCACGGCTACGTCTGGCAGCGCGGGCACCAGTAGGTCTCGCGGTCGGTCGCGCCCCGACCCGGCTGCACCGGATCGCCGAGCGTGCCGCCCAGGATCCGCGTGCCGCAGCGGCGGCACGGCTGCCCGGTCCGGCCGTAGACCCAGTCCTGCTTCCCGCGGCGGGTGTCGCCGGTGAGGGTGCGCTCGACGCGGTTCTTGTTCGCCTCAAGGGTCCGCTTCGCCAGATCGACCAGGCGCGGGAGGTCCTGCACCTGGTCGACCGGCCGGGTCGGCAGCACGCCGCGGAGGAAGCAGAGCTCGTTCCGGTAGACGTTCCCCACCCCGGCCAGGTTCCGCTGGTCGAGCAGCGCCAGCCCGATCGCGCGCCCGGGCGAGGCCTCGATGCGGCGGATCGCCTCCGCGGCGTCCCAGTCCGGTCCCAGCACGTCCGGCCCGAGGTAGCCGACGACGTCCTCCTCCGCACCTCTCGGCAGCACCTCGAGGGTGCCGAGCGCGAAGCCGACCGCCTGCCACGGCGCCGTGCCGAGCACGATCCGCGCTTCGAACGCCGGCCGCTTCCACCTGGTGCCCGGCCGGTACAGGTGCCACGCGCCCTCCATCTTCAGGTGCGAGTGGATCAGCGCGGTCTCGGTGCGCAGCAGGAGGTGCTTGCCCCGGCTGCCGACCGACTCGACGCGCTCGCCGGTGAGGTCGATCGTGGCGAACTTCGGAACCCTGACGTCGCACGAGGTGAGCACCTCGCCCGCCAGCGCGGCGTGCAGGTTGTGCGCCGCCCGGTAGACGGTGTCGCCTTCAGGCACGGCAGGACTCGTCGCGGTGGTGGGTACGGGACGGCGCGCTGCACGCACTCATCGGGTACGCAGCCTCATGAGGCACGCAACCGCAGCCCCTTCGGCGTCGCGGCGAACCCCGCCGCCTCGAGCAGCTTCCCGAACGGACTGCCGAGCGCGAACTCGCCGTCGACCTTCTCGACCACGAGTTGCGGCACCCCGCCCGCACGGACCACGGCGGCGATGCCGGTCGCGGCATGCGCGCGCAGCGCCTCATCCGCTCCGAACACGAGGACGGTGCGTCCGCCGCGCTCGACGTAGGCGGCCAGTGCGCCGTCGACCAGCACGACGAGCGCGCCCGCCTTCCGCCCCGGACGGTGCCCGCCCTCGTTCTCGGGCCAGGGGAGCGCGGCGCCGTAGGGGTTCGCCGGGTCCGTCGCGGCGAGCGTCAGGACCGCCGGCTCCGAAACCTCGGCACCGGCATCCCTGCTGTGCTGCCGCAGCCGGTCCACGGTGCCGGCGGTCGAGAACTGCGCCGCTCCGAGGTGCTCGACGAAGTACCCGCGGCGGGCGCGACCCGCCTCCTCCAGCGCAGCCAGCGTCTTGTAGACCAGCGCGAAGCCGCCCGGCACCTGCTCGGACACCACCGCGCCCCGCGTCACGACGCCGTAGCGGTCGAGCAGCACCTCGGCCGTCGCCGCCGCGCGCACGGTCGGGTCCGTCTCGGGGAGGGGGAGGATCGCCCAACGGCCGGCGGCGACCGGCGGACCGGACCGGACCGGCAGCGGCGCACGACCCCGACCGCGGTAGGAGCGGGCGCGCGGCGCTCGCCGGGTGGTGCGGTGGGTGGTGTGCCCGGCGCCGGTCAGCGCACGCACCGGCGCGAACGTGTCGTTGGTGACCAGCCCGTCCCACACGAGGTTCCAGAGCGCGGTGGTCAGCGCGCCGTCGTCCGTCGCGCCGACCGTATCCGCCAGCTGCCGGAAGAAGTAGGCGCCGCCGCCACCGAGCGTCGCGAGCACCTCCAGCTCGAGCGGCGTGCGATCCCCCTCCTCGACGACCGACAGGGTCACCGGCAGTGCGTCGGCGAGGTGCAGGGCGACCCAGCCGTCGTTCCCGGCGAGCCTCCCGGCGCCTGACCAGGCGACCTCGCCGGTCGCGGTCAGCTCGTCGAGCATCGCGGGGGAGTAGTCACGGACCCGGGCCGGAAGGATCAGCGACTCCCACGCGGAGGCGGGCGCGGCCACGCCGGCGAGCTGCTCGATCACGGTCGCGACGCCGTCCACGCCGCGCAACGCTTTCTGCCCGACGTGTTGCCATTCGGGCAGGAAGCGGGCGAAGGCCGCCTGCTCGACCGGCTCGACCTCCTTGCGCAGCGCCGCGAGCGAGCGGCGGCGGAGGCGGCGCAGCACCTCGACATCGCACCACTCGGACCCGGTGCCGCCCGGCCGGAACTCGCCCTCGGTGACCCGCCGCTCGTCGGCGAGGCGCCGCAGGGTGTCGGTGACGACCGCGACGCCCAGTCCGAGGCGCAGCGCGGCCCCGGACGCCGTGAACGGACCGTGCGTCCGGGCGTACCGGCCGACCAGGTCGCCCAGCGGGTCCGCGACCGGTTCGACGAACGCGATCGGGACGCCGATCGGCAGCGGCACGCCGAGCGCGTCGCGCAGCCGGCTCGCGTCCTCGATGCCGGCGATCCACTGCTCGCCCGCCCAGGACGCCTCGATCGCTCGGTGCGTGGCGACCAGCTCGGTCGCCAGCGCGGCCGCCTGCTCGGAGGTCGCGGGCAGCTCTGCGATGTCGAGCCGCGCCGCGAGCTCGTCGACGGTCAACGGGCCCAGCAGGCGGAGGAGGTCGGCCGCCCCCTCCACGCCGCGCAGCCGACGATCCGCGGCGAGGCGCTGCAGCTCCCGCTCGGTCTGGTCGACGACCTCGGGGTCGAGCAGCTCGCGCAGCTCGACCCTGCCGAGCAGCTCGGAGAGCAGCGTCGGATCCAGTGCGAGGGCCTGCGCCTTCCGCTCGGCGAGCGGGCTGTCGCCCTCGTACAGGAACGCGCCGACGTAGCTGAACAGCAGGCTTCGGGCGAAGGGGGACGCCGTCCGGGTCTCGACCTCGACGACGCGGACGGCGCGCGCCTCCAACCCGGCCGCGAGCTCCTTGAGCGCGGGCAGGTCGTAGACGTCCTGCAGCACCTCGCGGATCGTCTCGAAGATGATGGGGAAGGTCGGGAACTTCTTCGCGACGTCGAGCAGCTGGCTCGCCTTCTGACGCTGCTGCCACAGCGGCGACCGGCGCCCGGGGTTGTACCGGGGGAGCAGCAGCGCCCGCGCCGCGCACTCGCGGAAGCGGGAGGCGAAGATCGCGGAGGTGGTCACCTCCGTCGTCACGATCTGGTCGAGCTCGTCCGGCTCGAACAGGAACAGGTCGGCGCCGGGCGGCTCCGCATCGGTGTCGGGGACGCGCAGCACGATGCCGTCGTCAGCGGCCATCGCGCCGTTCTCGATCCCGTACCGCTCGGACAGCCGAGCGGCGATCGCCAGCGCCCACGGCGCGTGCACCTGCATGCCGAACGGGGAATGCAGCACGATCCGCCAGTCGCCGAGCTCGTCGCGGAACCGCTCGAGCACGAGTGTGCGGTCGGA
>NZ_CAXTHO010000139.1:0-7087 GCF_964244015.1 uncultured Amnibacterium sp.
CGTTGAAGCCCTGCGGCGTCACCATGTGCGCCTCGTCGAGGATGAAGATCTTGTACCGATCGCGAGCGGGCGCGAACACCGCGCGCTCGCGCAGGTCGCGGGCGTCGTCGACACCGTTGTGGCTGGCCGCGTCGATCTCGACGACGTCGAGCGAGCCGCCGCCGCCCCGCCCGAGCTCGAAACAGCTGGGGCACACGCCGCACGGGGTGTCCGTCGGTCCTTCCGCGCAGTTCAGGCAGCGGGCGAGGATGCGCGCCGAGGTGGTCTTGCCGCAGCCGCGCGGGCCGCTGAACAGGTAGGCGTGGTTGACCCGGTCCGTGCGCAGGGCAGTGCGCAGCGGATCGGTGACGTGCGCCTGCCCGATGAGCTCGGCGAAGGTCTCCGGCCGGTAGCGGCGATAGAGGGCGGTGACCACGGCACGAGAGTAACCGCGGCCTCGGACACGACCGGGCGCGCCGCCCACCGCAACTCGGCCGGAGCACGACGGCAGGACCCAGGAGCGACGGCAGGACACGTTCGCGGATCCTGACCTGCTATCGGTGCTGAGTCCTGCTGTAGCGCTCGCGTGCGGTGGCGGAACGAGCCGTGTCCGCGCGACATCGTCGAGGTGGACGGATCTTGCCCGGCGATCAGTCCCGCTCGCTCCATACCGCCGGCAGTCCGTTCACGGCGGCCCGGTGCAGCTGACCCACCCGGCCCCGCACCTCCGCGTGCCCTGCCTCCCGCTCGCACCGGACGCCGTCGCGGCTCACCGAGGTGCAGCGCAGACCGACGTAGCGGGAAGCGGGTCCGGGCATCGTGATCACGCGTGCTCCGATCGGGACGGGACCCCGGGCGCGGGGGCGGTTCGGCGCCGTCATGACACGTACCCCCGGCCCCGGAGACCGGGACGCAGCCCGGTGACCGCCCGGAACAGCAGTCCCGCGACCGCGGCGCCGGCGACCGGCGCGACCAGGAACACCCAGAGCTGGCCGAGCGCCGCCGTACCCGCGAACAGCGCCGCGCCCAGGGATCGGGCGGGGTTGACGGAGGCGTTGTCGACGGGGATGGCGACGAGGTGGATCAGCGTGAGCGTGAGTCCGATCGCGACCGGAGCCAGCACCTTGGGCGCGTCGTCGCCGGTGGCCGCGATGATGACGGCGAGGAAGATCGCGGTCAGCAGCACCTCGGTGAGCGCGACGGCGCCGAGGTCGTAGCCGCCCGGTGACCGGCTGCCGTAGCCGTTGCTGGTGAATCCCGAATCCCTGGCGTCGAAGCCGCTGCGACCCGACGCGATGACGAACAGCGCGGTCGATGCGAGCACCGCGCCGACGACCTGCGCGGCGATGTAGCCGGGGACGTCGCGCCAGGGCGTGCGACGCGCGACCGCCAGCCCGACGGTCACGGCGGGGTTGAAGTGGCCTCCGGAGACCCCGCCGACCGCGACGGCCATGATCAGGACGGTGAGCCCGAACGCCAGGGCGACGCCGAGGAAGCCGATCCCGAGCTGCGTCCCGTCCCGTTCGAAGTCCGAGGCGATGAGCGCGCTGCCGCAGCCACCGAGCACCAGCACGAAGGTGCCGAACGTCTCGGCCGCGAGCTTGATCCAGATCCCGTCCTGCCGGTCGTGCCCCGTCTCGGCCGCCGTGGCGGTCGCAGCGGGACGGCCGCTTCGGGCTGCGCCGGCGCGCGCGCCCGCCGGACGACCCCTGGGGGCGCCGGTGCGATCAGCCACGGATCGTTCCATCCGTCCGGGCGGGCTCCGAGTCGTGCACGACGTCGACCTGCTCGCGGCGGAGCTCCGCGGTGACCTGTCGCTCCTCCTGGACGGAGTCGACCCGCACCCGCACCCGCTCCACCGGGACGATGCGCTTGGTGACGACGATCTGCTCCTCGTGGAGCACGACCTCGGGAAGCGCCAGGTGCATGCCGTGCGCGGCATCGGTCTCGTCGCCGTCGAACGGCTCGTGATCGAGGACCACCTCCTCGTGCGCCACGTCGACCGTGATGGTCCGCCGCTCCACGACGATCCGCTTCCGCAGCACGGCGCGGCCGATCGGCACCCGACGCGTCGTGACGGCGAGCCGCTCCTCCGAGCGGACCAGGCCGACGCCGGTCGCGTCGGTGTTCGTCGTCGCGTCGGTGTTCGTCGTCGCGTCGGTGTTCGTCGTCGCGTCGGTGTTCACCGCGTCGGTGTTCGTCATCGTGTCGTCGCTCATCGGGTTCTCCCATCCACGTCGGTGGTGTCGAGGATCTCCCTGCGGACGTCCTCGGTGACCTGCAGCTGCTCGGTCACGCTGCGCGTGCCGAATCGGATCACCTCGACCGGAACGGTCTCCTTGGCGGTCTCGACGACCTGCCCGTGCAGCACGATCTCGTGATCCGACTCGGTGAGCTCCGCTGCGGAAGCGATCTCGCCCTCGGCGATCGGCTCGCGGACCAGCGTCGCCACCTCGTGGGTGACCGGTACACGCACGGTTCGCTGCTCGGTGACGATGTGCTTCCTGAGGCGCACCCGCCCCCGCTCGACCGTCTGCAGACCGACCCGCAGCCGTTCCTCCGACAGCATCAGCTCGGCCTCGGTCGTGGGGTCCGCGGCCGTGTAGTGGCGGAGCAGCTCGTCGGTCTGCTCGGCGGTGAGCTCCTCCTCGGACTCGATGCGCGGTGCGCTCCGGACGAGATCGGTCGTGAAGGCCACCCGAAGGGACCTGCCCTCGAGCACGGCCCCGTCGAGCGGGAAGAAGGACTCGGATGAGCCGAGGAAGCCCGTGCGGACCGTCGCCCACGAGGGCGCGCCGTCCGGGTCGAGATAGACCAGGCCGATCCTGCCGACCGCGTCGCCGTCCGCGTCGAGCACCGTCGCGCCGGTCAGGGTCGCTATGTCGTCGCTGGTGAACGCCATGCGGATCAGCCGCGAGGGGCGGGCGCGATGCCTGCGCGGTCGACGCGACGGTGGAAGCGCATGC
Organism: uncultured Amnibacterium sp.; assembly: GCF_964244015.1. Lineage (NCBI taxonomy): Bacteria > Bacillati > Actinomycetota > Actinomycetes > Micrococcales > Microbacteriaceae > Amnibacterium > uncultured Amnibacterium sp. The sequence goes on from NZ_CAXTHO010000139.1 coordinate 2,946, forward strand.
CGACGATGCCGCCGAGCAGCGCCCCGACGAGCGTGATCACGAGCACGGCGACGGCCGAGGCGATGCCGGCGACCGTCATCTGGGAGGAGGAGAACGGCAGCTGCGGGATGCTGCTCAGCTGGCTCGCGATCCCGGCCTGGCTGCCCGCGATCGCACCGATCACCCCGACCACGATCGCGATGATCAGGGCCCACAGCCAGACTGCGAGGCCCTGCTTGAGTCCGCTGAAGCGGGCCATGCGCCCCGCGACGTAGCCGCCGCTGAAGTAGGCGATGAGCAGCACCACGAGCAGCACGATCGCGCCGCCGATGCCGGCCGCCTGCATCTGCTGCCCGCCGGACGTGTTCTGCACCCCCGCGAGCGCGCCCACCCCTGCGACGACGGCGAGGAGGAGCACGGTCAGGCCCGTCGCGGTCAACCAGCCGAAGAAGCCGAGGAAGAACCGCATGCCGGAGAACTGGTCCTTCTCCCGCTGCACGACCCGCATGCCCTCGGTCTCCGCGTCGGTACGGGGTGAGGCGAGACGGGAGGAGCCGGTCGCGGGCACGGCCGAGACGGAGGAGGCGGGATCGTCAGGGGGTCGGGTGTCGGTCACGACGCGACGGTAGGGGCGGGCGTGTCCGCGCAGCGGACCCGCGCAGGCGATGGAGAGCCGATCCAGGGCCCGCATCCGAGTTCGACGGACCGTTCGCGCATGCACAGGTCGCACACGATCCGCACCCAGTCATTGATCAGGCATGCCGGGTCTCGTAGTGGTCGCGGACGCACTCCCCGACCGCACGCGGGGCCTGCCCGCCCGCCACCACGTCGAACCGCGACGCGGCGCTCCGGCCGGCATCGCACGGCTTCGACCCACTCGAACAGAAGGAACCAGCATGATCAGCACGAACGACATCGACCGCATCAGCACCGCGAAGGTCATCGACCGCGACGGGGACAAGGTCGGCTCGGTCGGCCAGGTGTACGTCTCGGACGACGGCGCGCAGCCCCTGTTCGTCACGGTCCACACGGGTCTGTTCGGCACGAGCGAGTCCTTCGTCCCGCTGCAGGGCGCCGACTTCACCGACGGTGAGCTGCGCGTCGCGTACGACAAGGCGACCATCAAGGGCGCACCGAACGTCGACGCCGACGGGGCCATCTCGGACGACGAGCAGGGCACGATCTTCGACTACTACGACGGTCACGGCGCCGGTACCGCCTCCGGCGTCGGCGGCTCGCCCGCGGGACTGACGGAGACCGACACCGCCGCGACCGGCCGGCTCGACACCGAGGGCACGGTCGGGCACGACACGTCGGGTCCGAACACCGATGACGCGTTCACGCGTTCGGAGGAGCGGTTGCGGGTGGGGACGCAGCAGGTCGAGTCGGGGCGGGTGCGTCTGCGGAAGCATGTCGTGACGGAGCAGCAGACCGTGACGGTGCCGGTGTCGCATGAGGAGGTCCGTCTCGAGCGGGAGCCCATCACGGACGCGAACCGGGGCGATGCGCTGAGCGGACCGGATCTGAGCGAGGAGGAGCACGAGGTCGTCCTGACCGAGGAGCGTCCCGTGGTGCAGAAGGAGACCGTCCCGGTGGAGCGGGTCAAGCTCGCCACCGAGACCGTCACCGAACAGCAGCAGGTCACCGAGAACGTCGCCCACGAAGAGATCGACACCGACATCGACCGCCGCTGACGCTTCCGATGGATGCACCGGGGAGGGCCGCACGGGCCCTCCCCGGTGCGCTGCGCCGGCCGGGGTCTACAGTCGCGCGGTGGTCGAAACCCTGCTCCGCCTGCAGTACAGCGCGACCGACACGGTCGCTGCGACGACGGCGATGCGGGCGGTGCTCGGCGCCGCGAGGGTCGCGACCCGGTCCGGTGCGGTCGCCTGGGAGCAGGTGTCACTGGTCGACGACGGCGTCACCGTGTCGAGCATCCAGGCGCGCGGCGACGGCATCCGCCTGCATGTGCCCGGAGCGGCCGAGCTGCTCGTCGTGCTCGTCGAGGCGGGCGAGGCGACGCTCATCACCGGAGGGATGCGGATCCGACTCGGCGCGGAGGATCTGGGACTGATCCCGATCAGCGCGGACGCCGAGCTGCGATGGTCGGCGGCCCGGCTGCAGCTCTTCGCCATCCCGGCCGCTCCGCTCGCTCGGCTGCTCGGCGTTCCGCGCTCAGCGGTCCGCCTGCACGCGCCCCGGATCGACCCCTGCTCCCCGGAGCTCGCGGAGTACTTCCGGCGCACCGCCCAGCTGCTCACCTCCGACGCGTTCGGCGCGCCCGAGGTGTACGCCCGCGACCTCGTCAGGTCGGCCACGGTCGATCTGCTCACCGCGATCATCGTGGAGGCGTTCGAGCTGACGAATCGATCGGAGGACGCGTCCGACCGCGACGGCACGATCATCCGCAGGGCGATCGCGGAGATGCGGGCGCATCTGACCGAGCCGATCACCGTTCCCGAGATCGCGGAGGCCGCCGGCGTCTCCGTCCGAGGGCTGCAGATGGCGTTCATCCGCCAGCTGGACGTCGCGCCCCTGCTGCATCTGCGGCAGCTGCGGCTGGAGGCGGCTCGATCGGCCCTCGTCGACGAGGCGAACGTCGGGACGACGATCGCGGACATCGCACGCCGATTCGGCTACGCCAACAGCGGCCGCTTCTCCACGCACTACCGCAACGAGTACGGCGAGGCACCGAGCGCGACCCTGCACCGCATCCGGGGCACGGAGACCCCCGCATCGTCGCCCGACGACTACGGCGCAGCCGAGGCGGACCTCGTCCAGGCCGACGAACGCTTCGGCGAGAGCGGGACACCGGGCGCCGACCGCACGGCCGGCGCGGCGATCCCCATCGATTGGGCTGCTTCGGACCAGTCACCCGTCCCGTGAAGATCGCGGTGCTCGCCCCCGTCGCCTGGCGCACGCCGCCGCGTCACTACGGGCCGTGGGAGCGGGTCGCGGGCCTGCTGACCGAGGGGCTCGTCGCCCGCGGTCACGACGTCACCCTCTTCGCGACGGCCGACTCGGCGACGGCCGCGACGCTGGAGTCGGTCGTGCCCCACGGCTACGCGGAGGACGCGAGCATGGACGGCCGCGTGTGGGAGGCGCTGCACGTCGCGCACGTGCTCGACCGGTCCGCATCGTTCGACATCGTGCACAACCATCTCGACTGGCTGCCACTGGCGTTCGCGGCCTCGTGGCGAGCTCCGCTGGTCACGACGATCCACGGGTTCTCGGGCCCGAGCATCCTGCCCGCCTACGCGGCCGCCCGATCGCACTACGTGTCGATCTCCGACGCCGACCGGTCGGCGCTGCTGCAGTACGTCGCGACCGTGCGGCACGGCATCGACCTGGCCGAGCTGCCGTTCTCCGCGGCAGCGGGAGGCGACCTGGTCGCCTTCGGCCGCATCCATCCGGACAAGGGCACGGCCGATGCGATCGAGATCGCGCGGCGGAGCGGTCGCCGGCTCGTGATCTGCGGCATCGTGCAGGACGAGGCCTACTTCGCCGACCACGTCGCCCCGCACATCGACGGCGACGCGGTCGTGTTCCTCGGCTCGGTCGGGCCCGGGGAGCGGTCCCGGATCCTCGGGTCCGCCACCGTACTGCTGCATCCGATCCACTTCGACGAGCCCTTCGGGCTGTCCGTCGTGGAGGCGATGGCGACCGGCACGCCCGTCGTCGCCTACCGGCGCGGCTCCATGTCCGACGTCATCGACGAGGGCGTGACCGGGTTCGCCGTCGACGGCATCGACGCCGCCGTCGAGGCCGTGGCGCGGGCGGCGCAGCTCGATCGCGCTGCCGTCCGCGAGCGGGCTGCCCGCCGCTTCGGGGTCGACCGGATGGTGGACGAGTACGTCGCCGTCTACGAGCGGATCCTGGGCTGAGGTCCTCCCCCTCCTGTACGGTGCACTGCAGGGCGTCCTTCGCGAACACGATTCGTACGATGGCGTGAACCGGACCGTCGCGCCGATGCCGCGGTTCCACGGGGGATGCCAATCGGCAGACGTCTCGACACAGCCGAGCGAACCGGGCCCCGCCCGGTGCCCGGCGTCACGTGAGGCCCCGACCATGACCCGTTTCGGTTTCCTGTCCACCTTCCCGCCGACCCGATGCGGGCTCGCGACCTTCACGCACTCGCTGTCCACCGCGATGGCGCTCGCCCC
>NZ_CAXTHO010000140.1:0-6960 GCF_964244015.1 uncultured Amnibacterium sp.
CCTCGGCGAGGGTGACGCCGAGGTTCGCCACCTGGTCGGCGGACAACCGCGTGCCCGAGAGGCGGTCACGAAGGCTGAGGCCGCGGACCAGCTCCATGACGAGGTACACCTGAGCGAACTCGGGATCGATCAGCACGACGCCGGCATCGAAGATCGCCGCGAGGCCGTGATGCTGCTGCGAGGCCAGCAGGCGGGCTTCCGACTCCTGGACGCGAAGACCCGCCCGATCCTTGACGTGCGAGGTGAACATCTTGATGGCGACGTCCCTGCCGAGCAGCTGATCGCGGCCTCGGTAGACCCGCGCGAGGCCCCCGACTCCCAGCAGGGCTCCGACCTCGTACCGCTCGCGGAGCAGCATGGGGACTGCAGGAACGTCGTCCCGCCTCAATTCGCGGGCCGGGGCCCGTGACCCCATCCGCTCCGATCGGAGGCGGTCGAGCAGGATGCGCTGCACGACCGCGATGATCCAGTCGTAGGGGTCGTCCCCGTCCTGCTCGAAGTACCCGGGAGCAGCGAGGAGGATCTCGGCGAACACCTGGGTGACGAACTCGTCGGATTCGCTGAGATGCGGCAGCAGCACCCGGATCAGGCCGTGGACGCGCGGGACCATCCGTCGCCGGAGCTCGTCGAACGCCCACCGATCGCCGTCGACGACCTGCGTCATCATGCGTCGGGAGATGACCGGTTCCTGGTCGTCGGGGGTCGCGCTCGACGGCGGACCGCCGACGGAGAGCGCCCGCCCGAGCAGCGTCCCCGATGCAGCGACCTCGGGCCCGACATCGGCCGATCTCGACTCGGCGGAGGTGTCATCGCGTCCGCGTTGCGGCATGAGTCCCCGGTTCGCCATCAGGTCGGCCGTCACCGGGTCCTGGGCGACGCGATGACGGTACCACCGGGTGCGCTTCCGCACACGACGACCTGAGCGGGTACTGGGCCGATCGAGCCCGATCCTCGGGTCGAGGTCATCGCTCACCGAGCTGACGCACCGGTGGGCACCCCGAATCGACCGGATGCACTCCCCGTGCCGGCCGTCGTACCCGCGCGGGAGGAGGGGCGGCTGAACGCCGTCGAGCGTCCGTCGCGCTCGCACCCGGCCGGGCGCCCGACGAGGCCGTCGCGCTCGCGGTGCTGCGGCATGCGCGCCCGGGAGTCCGACTCCCACCCCGGGCGTCAACGGACATTCCGGGCGTCCGCGGACGCCCGGAATGTCCGAAAGCGCCCGCGGTCGGTCGGGGATTCGTGCACCAGGATCTCGACCTCACGGTCGGTCTGCTCGTGCGGCTTCCCGGCGAGCAGCAGATTGCGGCCGGTCGGCGACGCCTCGTCAGCAAGGTCCGCGACGTCATCTGCGCGCAGCGTCGCGTCGATCTGATCGCCGCGAGGTAGGTCGTGTTCGCTCGCTGACGGAGCCCAGCAGCGGAAGGTGGCGATACCGTGAGCGCGCGGTCATGAACGGGTGCGGGTTCGTGCTCGCAAGCGGGGGAGAGGCGTCGTGATGCTGCGCACGCGGATGAAGGACGCTGATGCCGGCCGCGATTTCGGACTTGTCCGTCGGTGCCGCCCCGACGGTGCCCGCGTCGTGATCGCCGGCAGGCCGGTCGGCGAGGTCGCCCGGTCGACCGCGCTGGCGGATGCTCCCGACGATCTGGATCGCCGACCGCCATCACCCCATCGGCCGTCGTGCGCCTGCTGAGTCTCGCGTTCCGCGGGCTGTGGTGGCGACGCACCACCTCGGTCGCGCTCCTGGTGGTCGCCGCCTTCACCACGATCGCCGCGGCTGCCGGCCCGATGTACGCGTCGGCCGCGAACGACGCGGTGCTGCAGCGGGCGCTGCGGGTCGCGCCGGTCGGTTCGGCGGGCACGGGCATCCAGGTGATCGCCGCACAGACGGGGACGCCGTCCACGACGGCGCTGCGGGCGGCGGTCGACGGTTCGTTCACCGGCACCGCCCGCGCCGCCTACCCGGCCGCGGTGCTGCAGCTCTCGATCACGCAGCGGGGGGTCCTCGATCGCACCCGGAAGCCGACGCAGGTCGCGCTCGCGAGCCGTGACGGGCTCTGCCGCCAGGTGCGGGTGGTCACCGGCGACTGCCTCGACGCCGCCGATCGCACGGGATTGGTGGTCGATGTCGAGACGGCGCGGACCCGCGGGCTGCGGGTCGGCGACACGCTCACGGCGACCGACCCGCGGGGCGGCGCTGCTCCGGACGTGCGGTTCCGGCTGCGTGGGATCGTCGAGCGGCGCGTTCCGTCGGGGTCCTACTGGTTCGGCGACCCCGGCGGTTCGGACACCGGAGCGGGCACCACGATCCGCGCGTGGGTCCCGGAGGCGTACTTCGCCACGGTGAAGGCCGAAGCGAGTGACGGAGTGCTGGCCACGGCGGACCTCCCACTCGTGCCGAGTGCCGTCCACCTGCGCGACCTCGACGCGTTCCGCGCCGGCGTGAACAGCGCCGCGACGAGCATCCAGACCGATGGCCCGGGTCGGCCGACGGTGACGACCGGCGTGGACGGGATCGTCACCGGCGGCGTCGCCGGTGGTGCCCGGCTGGCGCTGCCGATCGCGGTCGTCGTGATCGAGCTGCTCGTGCTCGGCTGGTACCTGCTGCACACGCTGGTCGGCGGTGCGGCGGAGGCGCGGGGCGCCGAGGTGGCGCTCGGGAAGCTGCGCGGGCTCACCCCGGGGGCCACGCTGGTGTTCACCCTGCTCGAGCCGGTGATCCTGCTCGTCGCCGCGATCCCGCTCGGGGTGCTCGGTGCGTCGGCGGCGGTGCGCGGCCTCGCCCCGTCGGCGATCGGGACGGATGCGCAGATCGTCCTCGGGTGGTCGGCCTGGGCTGCTGCTGCCGTCGCAGCCGCGGGAGGCCTCGTCGCGGCCGGAGCGGCGAGCGTCGCCGTGATCCGCCGGCCGGTGCTCGAGCAATGGCGTCGCACCACCCGCCGTCCCACGCGCAGGGCTGCGGTGCTCGAGGTCCTCGTCGTGGTCCTGGCCGTCGCGGGGGTGGCGCAGCTGCGGCTGTCGGGAGCGTTGGCGGGGGGCAGCAGCAGCGGGATCGCGCTGCTCGCGCCGGCCCTGCTGATCATCGCGGGTGCGCTGGTGGCGAGCCGGCTGGTCGCACCCGTCGCTCGTCTCGCGTTCCGAGCGACGCGCGCGTCGGGTGCGGTGGCGACGTTCGTCAGCGTCCGCCAGCTCGCGCGGCGGCCCTCCGGGCGTCGGACGTTCGGTGTGCTCGCCGTCGCAGTCGCGATGGTCACCTTCGGGATCAGCAGCGCCTCGGTCTTCGCGGAGAACCGGCACGACCGCGCGCTCGTCGACACCGGATCGCCGACGGTCCTGCACGTGGTCCGCGATGCGCGCACCGAGAGCCGCGTCCGCGCCGTCGACGGCGGGTCCCACCGGCTGACCGCCGTCGCCGAGGCACCGACGGACGTGTCCTCCACGACCGGCGTGTTCGACGCCAGGTCCAGCGCGAGCGCGTCGCCCGCGATCCTGGTCGTCGACCCGGCCGTGTTCGGGTCGATCGCGTACTGGCGCAGCGACTTCGGGTCCGCGTCGCTTGCCCGTCTCCTCCGACCGCTCATGACCGACCCACCGGTCACGCCCCGGGTCGTGGGCACGTCGCTGAGGGTCGACATCAGCGCATCTTCGGTGCCGGAGGGGCTGACGCTCGCCGCCGATCTCACCGACGCGCGGGGCGAGCCGGTGACCGGAGGGTTCGGCGCATTGACGGCAGGGACCCGCACGTACTCCAGCCGCGTGCCCTCCTGCGCCGGGGGCTGCCGGTTGAGGAGGATCTACGTCACCCGGCCCATCGACGAGCTCGCGCCGCTCGTCACCGCATTCACCGTCCGCGACATCCGGATGTCCGGCGGCGCAGCACCCTCGGTGACTCCCGCGCCGGCCGATGTGGACTGGTCACCGCTGAACCCCACCCCCGCGTCCCAGATCGGTGCGGCGGAGTCGGTGCAGGAGGGTGCGAACGGCCTGCGCGTGACGATCGCGGTCAGCGGGCAACCGGGCGAGGACGTCCCCGGGTTCGGCATCGCGGCCGGAGCCGTGTCGCAGCAGCCCGCCCTGCTCGCCGCGCGGCTCGTGGCCGGCGATCGGTCCGCCGGTGTGACGGTGAACTCCCCGGGCGGGGAAGAGTTCGCCATCGCCCCGACGGGCCGCGTCGAGGTGGTCCCGCGGGTCGGCGACGCCGGCGTCGTGCTCGCCCGCGACTGGGTCGAGGCCGCATCCCCCTCCGGCTACTCGGCGCTGATCCCCGATCAGATCTGGCTCGCTGCGGACGCTCCCGCGGATACGGTGCAGCGTCTGCGGCGTGCGGGGGTTGTCGTCACCGGGGTCGACCGGGCGGTCGACCGGGCCGCCGAGCTCGCCGCGCAGGGCCCCTCCTTCTCCACCGCCCTGTCGGTCGCCGGCGGCGCGGTCGCCGTCCTGCTGGCGGCAGCGACCACGGTGCTGAGCCTCGCGCTGCTCGCCCGTCGGCGGATCTTCGAGCTGTCGGCGATGCGCGCGCTCGGGGTCCGCACGAGGCGACTGGTCGCCTCCGTCGTCATCGAGCAGGCCCTGCTGATCGTGGCCGCGACCGCGACCGGGGTGCTGCTCGGGGTCGCCAGCGCCGCGCTGGCGCTGCCGGCGCTCCCGGCGTACATCGACGATCCGGCGTTCCCGCCCTTCGTCGTCCACCAGCCGGTGGGCTCCGTCCTGGTCGTCGCCCTCGCCGTCGTCGTGCTGCTCGCGGCGGCCGTGACGGTGGCCGCGGTGGTGCTCGCGCGGGCGGCCTCCCCGTCGCGGCTGCGGGAGGCGGAGGGATGACCGTCGTCGTGAGCGTGCAGCAGGCGGTGTGCATCCACCGCTCACCCGCGAGCGAGGTCGTCGCACTCCGCGGGGCCGACCTGACCGTGGAAGAAGGAGAGCTGGTCGCGCTCATCGGGCCGTCCGGCTCCGGGAAGTCGACCCTGATGGCCATGCTCGGCGGCCTGCTCCGGCCGAGTGCGGGACGGGTCGAGGTGCTCGGGCAGGACATCGGGCGCCTGTCGGAGCGGCAACTGCTCTCCTTCCGGAACCGCGACGTCGGCATGCTGATGCAGGGGCCGGAGCGCAACCTCCTGCCGTACGCGACGGTGCAGGCCAACCTCGACCTCGCGCAGCTGAGTGCGCGCGAGTCCCGTCGGGACCGCCGGCGGCGCGCGGGCGAGCTGCTCGACGCGGTCGGCCTGCCGGACGCCGGCAGCCGGGCGGTCCGGACCCTGTCCGGCGGCGAGCAGCAGCGGGTGGCACTGGCTGCGGCGATGGCGGGCGGCCCGCGGCTGCTGCTGGCCGACGAACCCACCAGCCAACTCGACCACGCGAACGGTGTCCGGATCGCGGAGCTGCTGCGCGAGACGAGGGACCGGTGGGGGACGACGGTCGTGGTCGTCACGCACGACGCCGAGCTCGGCGACTCCATGGAGCGCAGCCTCGCGATGCGCGACGGGCGGATCGGGACGGAGGGCCGCCGCGGTGAACGCCTCGCCGTCATCGGCCGCGACGGCACGCTGCAACTGCCGCCGGATCTGCTCGAGCAGTTCCCACCGGGAGGACGCGCGCGCGTCGTGCGCCGCGCGGACCACGTGGAGCTGCACCCGGTTCCGCCCGACCCGCGGGAAGCGGGCACGCCATGACCGCGGGGCTCCGGCTGGTCGCGGAGGGCATCGAGGTGCGCCGCGCGGGCGCCACCGTGCTCGACGGGGTGTCCGTCGACATCGGTGCCGGGTCGATGGTCGCCCTCACCGGTCCATCAGGATCCGGGAAGACGACGCTGCTCACCGTGCTCGCTGCGCTGGAGCGGGCCGACGGCGGTACCGTGCGCTACGACGGCAGCCCCGTGACCCCCGGCACCCGAGGTCCATGGGTCGGCAGGGTCCAGGTCGCCCACCAGGCGTTCGGGCTGCTCTCGCTGCTCTCCTCCGCCGAGAACGTCGAGCTGGCGCTGCAGACCCTTCCCCGCGATCGACGGCCCGACCGCAGGGGCGTGCGGGCGGCAGCCCTGGAGGCACTCGGAGCCGTGGGGCTCGTCGCCCGCGCGGACCACCTCGTCGAAGAGCTGTCCGGCGGCGAGCAGCAACGCGTCGCACTCGCCCGGGCGATGGTCACCGCACCGCAGCTGCTGTTCGCCGATGAACCCACCGCCCAGCTCGACGCAGCCAACCGCGAGTCGATCATCGCCCTCCTCCGGACCACCGCCCGCGGCGGGACCACCGTCGTGGTCGCCACGCACGACCCCGACCTGACCGGCGTGTGCGACACCGTCATCCCGCTCTCCGACGGTCACCTCACCTCCGAGCGCGACGTGCATCGTCGGTAGCGGCGTGGCCTCAGCGCCGAACGCCCCGCAGTTGCGTTCGTACGAGATGTGTCACGACGGTGATACCGACGGCGATGAGCACGAGACCGACGGCGATCGCTCCGATCAGCTCGCTCTCGATTTCGACTCGCTCGCCCAGTTCGCCGGTGATGGTGAACGGATCTCGGAGCGATATCGCGGCGACGACCGTGACGGCGACGCCAAGCAGCGCCGTGAGGCCGGCGAGCATCAGGATCACCGTCCGCCGGTCGCTCATCGGTTCGGGCACAGCCACCGGGGAAGCCTTACATGTCCTCCACCTCCCCGGTCAGTCGAGCTCGTCCGGATACACGATGTCGATCTCCGAGATCGACTGCGGGAAGTCCTCGCGGTTGTTCGTGAGGAACCGGTCAGCCCCGGCTGCGACAGCCGTTCCAAGATGAGCCGCGTCGGCAGCACGGAGCCGGTACGACGACGCCAGCGCCAGCGCCAGACGGGCGGTCGCGATATCGAGCGAGCGCAGGTCGAGTCTGGCGAGCAGGCCGACCAGCGCAGCGGTCTCAGGGGAAGTGGGGTCGACCCGCATCGGCTTCGCCAGCACCTCCGCGAGCAGCAGCACCGACCCCACGCCG
>NZ_CAXTHO010000141.1:0-6931 GCF_964244015.1 uncultured Amnibacterium sp.
TACTGGCCGTCCCTGGCCAGGTCCGTCCGGATCCGCGGTCCCGTCGCGCCCGACAGCGACGAGGTCGCTGCCGCCGACTTCGGCGAGCGGAGTCTCAGCGCACGAGCGATCGCGCTCTCGGGGCGGCAGAGCGCGACGCTGGAGGACCCCTCCCGGCTCGATCAGGACATCGCCGAGGCTCGCCGGCAGCTCGATCGACACCCCGACCTCGTCGACGAGGCCTGGCGCAGGTACTGGCTCACGGCCGGCAGCGTCGAGTTCTGGCAGGGACTCAGCGACCGGAAGCACCGTCGGCTGCGGTACGACCGCGGGGACGGTCGCTGGGATCGTCAGCGCCTCCGCCCATGACCACCGTGCCGACGCGAGCCTCAGGCGGAGTCAGCGCCTCCGGCCGGGGAGGTCCCCGCACCCACCCGACCCGGGGCTTGAGGAGCCGAACGCAGGCAGGGGTGGAACGATGAGCCGCCGCACCGAGCTGCCGCACCGAGCTGCCGCACCGAGCACGAGGAGGACCCCATGGCCGACTTCCCGGCTGAGAACATCCGCGATTGGCGCGACCACGACGTCGTCGACAGCGCCGGTGACAAGATCGGCTCGCTGGAAGCGGTCTACTTCGACACCGCGACGGACTCCGCGACGTTCGCGACCGTTCAGATCGGCCTGCCCGGCCGACGCCGGCTCGTCTTCGCGCCGCTCTTCGGCGCCGTCGTCGCACCGAAGTACCTGAAGCTGCAGGTCGAGAAGAAGGCCGTCAAGGACGCGCCGTCGATCGATACGGACGGTGAGCTGACGAGCGAAGCCGAGCCGGCGATCTTCGAGCACTACGGATTGCCGTACTCGCTCGGTGTCAACGGCGAGCGCCGACTCGGTCGCCGCTGAGGACACGATTGTCGGCGACTTCGCATAAAGGCGTTGTTCAATACCTTTTCTCAACGTCGAGGAGTTGTTGATGTCCGAAAGAAATATCGATCACACCGTTGTCGACAACAGGGTCACCGCCCTCAGCGATATCCACGATATCCGCGCACTGACCACCACCGGCAGGATCACGTTGCCTCCGCGACGGCCCCTGACCAGGACCGGTGACGGCCGGTCCGACGACTAGCCGTCGGCGCCACGGCGAGCACCTCGCGGAACCGACCGGCGGTCGCACGGCCACGATCCCCACACGCGATTCGCTTCGGCTGCTGGCCGGCACGCCGGGAGGGCGAACGGCACCGGGCACGCCCGTGCGCGGTCCTTCCCCGGGCCGGTCCCTCCGGGCTCTCGCCGTGCGGTCACCAGACGCCGAGGTGCTCGAGGAGCACCTGCACGCCGATGAAGATCAGCACGATCCCGCCGGCGAGCTCGGCGGGCTTCTTGAAGCGGGCGCCGACCCGCTGGCCGATGAACACCGCCGCCACCGAGAGCACGAGGGTCGTCACACCGACGAGCCCGACCGCCAGCCAGATGTTCACGTCGAGGAAGGCGAAGGAGATCCCGACCGCGAGCGCGTCGACGCTCGTCGCGAACGACAGGACGACGAGCCGACGCAGGTCGAGGCCGTAGGCCCCGGAGTCGTTCTGAACCGGGGCGGTCATGGCCTCCCAGACCATCCTGCCGCCGATGATCACCAGGAGCACGAAGGCGACCCAGTGATCGACGGCGGTGATGTAGCCGGCGAAGAGCGTGCCGATCGACCAGCCGATCAGCGGCATGACCACCTGGAAGACCGCGAAGGCGCCCGCGATGACGACGGCGTTGCGGAGCACGCGCCGCCGCATGCGGAGCCCCTGGGTCAGAGCGACCGCGAACGCGTCGGCGGAGACACCGAAGGCGATCAGGAGGAGGGCGGGCAGCGACATGCGCGAGTCCTTCGAAGCGGTGCCGGCCCGGTGAGCGCTCCGACACTGATGGTGTCGAAGGTCTCGCTCGCCCGCTTCCGGGTGGTGCACCGGACGGGTTCGGACCCGTCAGCATGTCGATGCACCGCTCGCGCTCAGGCGCTGGGAGCTACTCCCCTTCGCGATCGAGGATAACCGCCCGCGGCCGTCAGGCGCGCGCCATCGGGGACGGCAGCGTCATGCCTCCGAGCGGACGGCGCGGGCCAGGAGCGCCTCCAGCCGGCGCAGCTCGTCCTCGCTCAGCGCTGCGAGGGGGCTCACCTCGGAGGCCGTCCGCACGACGTCGTCGCGGACGCGTCGCCCCTCCTCCGTCAGCAGGATGACGCGCGATCGGCGGTCGGAGGGATCGACGACGCGCTCCACCCAGCCGCGCTCGGTGAGCTGGTCGGTGAGGAACGTGAGGTTGGGCGCGTTGCAGCACAGCCGCTCCGCCATCACCTTCATCGAGGGCGGCGGCTCGGCGGGATCGACCGCCCACAGCGCCTGGAAGGTCGGCAGGGTCAGGCCGTGCCGTGCGAGGGCCACGCCGATCCGATCGTTCGTGCGCATCCAGATCTCGTGGGTCGCCGAGACGACGGCGGTGAGCTCGGGACCCGACATGGCTGCAGCGTACCGATGATTCGAGGCTCGAACGATCCTGGTATGGTCTCCCCGTCATGATGCGAAGCGAAGGCGGATCCGCACGATGACGGCCATGTCCTCTGCGGGGGCCCTCTCCGAACGCCGCGGCTGGGTCGCGGTGCTCTCCGTCGCACTCGGCTCGTTCGTGCTGGTGCTGTCCGAGTTCCTGCCGATCGGCCTGCTGCCCTCGATCGCCGACGACCTGCAGATCAGCGTCGGCACCGCCGGGCTCCTGGTGTTCGCGACCGGCCTCACCGGAGCGATCGGCGCCCCGGTGGTCACGGTCTGCACGGCGCGCGTCGACCGGCGAATCGTGCTCTGGTCGCTGACCGCGCTGCTCGTCGTGGCCGACGTGCTCGGCGCGTTCGCCCCGAACCTCGGCGTGCTGCTCGTCGCGCGGATGCTGCTCGGGCTCGCGATCGGCGGGTTCTGGTCGATCGGTGCCGGGATCGGCAGTCGCCTGGTGCGGGAGAGCGCTGTCATCCGCGCAGCCTCCTTCATCACCGCGGGCGTCTCCGTCGCGACGGTCGTGAGCCTGCCGCTCGGCGCGTTCGTCTCCGCCATCGCGACCTGGCGCACCGCGTTCCTCATCGGCGCCGGCCTGGGCGCGATCGCGCTCGTCCTGCAGCTGCTGCTGCTGCCCCGCATCCCTGCGATCCAGGAGGTGCGGTTCTCGACGCTCGGTCACCTGCTCACGATCCCGCGGGCGCGCATCGGGCTGATCGCCACGGCGCTCACGTTCATCGCGCAGTTCTCCGCGTACACCTACGTCGCGCCCTACCTGCAGCAGCTCGTACGGATCTCCCCGACGACGATCACCGTCGCCCTGCTCGCGTTCGGCGTCGCCGGCATCGTCGGCAACTTCACGGCGGGCGTGACGCTCGGCCGCAGCGTGACCGGCACGCTCGCGGTGACGAAGGTCGTGCTCGCGCTCTCGGTCGTCTCGCTGCCGCTGCTCGCGTGGTCGCTGCCGGGAGTCTTCGCCCTGCTCGTGATCTGGGGTTTCGTCTGGGGAGCCCTGCCGCTCGGCCTGCAGATGTGGATGTCGCAGGCCGCACCGGACGTCTCCGACGGCAGCTTGGCGCTGTTCGTCACGACGATCCAGCTGGCCATCTCGGCCGGCTCGGTCGTCGGCGCGCTCGGCGTCAGCACGGTGGGCATCGCGTTCGACTTCTACCTCGCCGGAGGTATCGCGCTCGCGGCCCTGCTCGTGCTGCTGTCGCTCGGGCAGCAGGCGCGGCCGATCGTCGCGGCCGAGCGCGGGCTACCCGACGCCGGCTGACCTCCCTCGTCATCGCGCTGGCACATCGAGATCGATCCGCGGCGCGTCCCGGGCAGTACCCTCCAGCAGGAACCGCCAGAACCCACCCAACCGGAGGTGACCCGATGTCCCACGTCGTCGATTTCGTGGAGGTGTCGACCGCCGGCCTCGAGTCGTCGCCGGTAGCGGCCGCGCTCGCCGGTCTGCGCGCGAACGAGGCCCGGTACTACAAGAACAAGTACGACCACGTCTTCACCGTCGAGCCGGCGGACGAAGCAGCGGAGACCGTCGAGTGGGTCCACGGGATCCTGGCGGAGGAGCGTGACATCGTCATCGCCTCCCCGGCGCTCGAGGCGACCGCGTTCGAGGTCGCGGGCATGCGCATGGCCTACGTGTTCTACGAGAGCGGCCTCGCCATCAATGTCCTGTACACGATCGAGGACACGGGCAAGCGGGCCGTCGGCTTCAAGCTCTCCGACGGCATGGAGGTGCCGGAGGAGCTGGCCTCGCGATTCAAGTTCGCGCGGCAGAAGTCGAAGCTCGCGGGCACGATCCGGGGCTCGTACTTCACCATCAAGCGCGAGCACTGAGACCAGGACCTGACCACCCCTGACCCGCTCTGAAGGAGACGAATCCGCCCTCATGAAGGGGCTCTTTCCCGAGGTGGTGTCGGACCCCCGTGATCGGATACGGGTGTGCATGAAGCAGCTGATCTCACCGCCGCACTCGCGGCCGTGAGAGCGGTCGCGCCCCGGTTCCTGACCGCCTCCGACACGGAGTTCCTCGCCGACCTGGAGCTGGTGGAGCGGATCGGGCGGGTCGTCGACAGCCTCCGTGCGACGGGTGCTGCGGAGGCGGAGCACCGGTCGCGGAAGACCCTCGGGCAGGAGTCCCTCGCGTTCCGGTTCGGTGCCCGCGAAAAAATTGGGGATCCGCCTAGTTCGGCTCGGAGGACAGGTCGCTTGGCGGCGCGAGCAGATTGAGGTGGCACTCCACCGCCGCCTCTACGGGCAAGGAAGCATCCGTGTGGCTCCAGTGCGCAAGGCCGTTGACGATGAGACCTTGGAAGCCGCAGGGGCCTCGGCGAGGACGGTGCACAAGCAGGTGCCGCCCTCTCAGTCCGCATCTCGTGAAGCGCCTCTCAGCGGGCGATCTTGCGCGGCGAACTGATCTCGTGTCATCGGCGATAAGGGGTCTCGCGGGTACCCTCCACTCGATAGAGAGGGGAGCTCCTCAAAGTGGAGCGATTCAAGGCCTTCCGCGGAAGTGGCGAATGTCATGACTCGGTCGCCGACTAGAGCGTATCCAGAACTGATCACATCCGAAAACGGCATGATCTCAACGAGAGTCTCGATTCCCGCAATGAGTACTCGCTCCCGAACACGAGGGAGCGTTGCGGCGAGATGCACAAGGTCTGTAGGGCCTCGGGTCTCTAAAGGGTCGGCATGCGCTGCTCGCCGGGCCGCGGCGAGCCTAAGAGCTTCAATGCGCTGGTCAACGGCGCCTGAATCTCCCCTGAGGCGCGTAGCAACGAGCGTCTGGACGGGCTCGCCAGCCGTTGTCAGGCCAAGCGAGACCGACTCGGCCGGCTGACCAATCAATCCCTGCCAGTCTGCGACCCACCGCTCTTCGCGTCTGCCTGATGAGGAATCTTCGAAATGTGCCTCGAAGAGACCAAATGCTGGCGGGACGTACCACGGAGCCGTCACGCTGGCCTCCTCTCGCAGCTTTACGGTCAGATGTACGCTGCTAGCATGGTAAATCACGCCCTATAATTGCCCGAGCAATAGGTGAGATTCTCGGCTTCGTTAAGGATGTAGACCGTAAAAGTCTGCGCGGTCTTCTTGTACGCGGTGAAGGGGTAGTTCATACCGCTTGTAGGGCTCGCGTTGTACCCACCGTGCTCCTTGCCGTTGTCCTCGTAAGCATAGGAGATTCCGTACTTACCGGCGGGGATGAAAGCATTGAGGCCAGTACCGACGACGCGGACGGAGGAGCCGGTGCGTGTCACCTGGACGTGGTCACCGCACGACGGCGCAGGTACATTCGGCGCAACCGCCGCGCCGCCCGTCAGGGCGACGACCATGAGCGACGCACCTATAGCGGCGACCGGTAGGTTTAGGTTGCGCATTATGCCTCTTTCTGCAGAAGGCTTGCCATCGACTCATCAAGCGTTTGTCCTAGCCTCGCCGAGTGCAAGCCCTTCCCGGCGTGTCGCGATCATCAGTTTTTCAGTGCGCCTCGGGTCGCCCGTCCATCGACGCTTAGGCGCAGCTGTCCGGCGGGAAGAGACCGCGAGGCGGTGGTGTGTACGGCAATGGTTCTCCGGGCAAGGTCTCGTCGCTCGAGGCGGCGAAGCAGCCATCGGCGGCGAAGAGGGCGAGCATCTACGGGTCGGCGTGGTTGATCTACCAGATGCTGATGCCGAGTCCGGGGTCGCGCCGGCTTGCTTCCCAGCCGCGCCAGAGTGCTTCGATGCGCTGACGGGCTTCGTCGTAGTTCCACCAGTCGGCTCGCCAGCGGCCGGTGCCGGTGCCTTTCGGGGAGACGCGGCGGCGATAGGTGAACCGCCAGTACCGGCGGAACCACTCGTCTGCGGACCCGTAGTAGGTGCTGACCGCTCGGGTTGAGGCCGGTTGCTCAAGGTTGAACGGCTCGGGGTCGCCGAAAGCGTCCTCCCCGTCACTCATCCGGCGCGACCCGACGCAGTGCGGACGCGGGTGGAATCGCCGGCGGCACTGCGGCGGGCTCTGTAGTTGGGGCCTTCGTGATCCGGTCCGCGGAGTCGAGGGCGGTGATGGAGGCGGTGATCCGGTCCCTGGTCGACTTGGGACCGCGGTACCAGGGAACTGTTTGGAGGAGGGCTGCGCGGGTGCCGGTGGTGAGCAGGACGGCCCTTCCGCGGGGGAGGGCGGCGAGTTCGTCGACGCCGAGGATGCGTTCGCGCTTCAGCGCGGTGGAGGTGGAGCGGACGCCCTTGTTGAGACTGGCGGTGGTGGTCTCGCGGTCGTAGTCGCCGATGAGTTTGGCCAGGTTCTGCAGGGGGTCGACGGGGTGGACGGGGAACCGCGGTCGCGGGCGCAGCAGGACTACGACACCGCCACCGAAGCATGGCGCCTCGCCACCCGCGCCGAGCAGGACGGGTACGCGGGTCACCCGGTCACCC
>NZ_CAXTHO010000142.1:0-6909 GCF_964244015.1 uncultured Amnibacterium sp.
GTGCTCGACCAGGAGGACCGCCTCGGTTCCGGCACGGTGCTCGCCGCGGTGGTCGGCCATCGGGAGGAGCACGAGTGGGCGGGGGACCGGCGGGTCCGCGAGGTGCTCTCGGGTCTGCTGCACGGCCTCGATCCGGACGCGGATCTCGCGTCGCTATCGGGCGGGCAGCGGAGGCGGGTCGCGCTCGCGGCGCTGCTGACCACGGACCACGACGTGCTGCTGCTCGACGAGCCGACGAACCACCTGGACATCGAGGGCGTGCGCTGGCTCGCCGCGCATCTGAACGCGCGGTGGGCGTCGGGGCAGGGCGCGATGGTCACCGTCAGCCACGACCGGTGGTTCCTCGACGCCGTCTGCACCCGGATGTGGGAGGTGCACGACCGCACCGTCGACGCGTTCGAGGGCGGGTACGCGGCCTACGTGCTGCAGCGGCTCGAGCGCGACCGGCAGGCGCGATCGATGGAGGAGCGCCGCCAGAACCTGCTGCGGAAGGAGCTGGCGTGGCTGCGCCGGGGGCCGCCCGCGCGGACGTCGAAGCCGAAGTTCCGCATCGAGGCCGCGAACGAGCTGATCGAGGATGTGCCGCCGCCCCGGAACTCGGTCGAGCTGCACGGCATGGCCGTCGCGCGTCTCGGCAAGGACGTGGTCGACCTGATCGACGCCTCGGCCTCGTACGGCGGCGCGCCGGTGCTCGAGCACGTCGAGTGGCGCATCGCGCCGGGGGAGCGGACCGGGATCCTCGGCCGGAACGGCGCGGGCAAGTCGACGCTGCTCGCGCTGATCGACGGTGAGCTCGCCCCCTCCGCCGGTCGGGTGAAGCACGGCAAGACCGTGCGGGTGCGGCGGTTGACGCAGCAGCTCGACGAGCTGGCCGACGTGCAGGGCGACCGGGTGCTCGACGTGATCGGCCGGCTGCGGACCAACTACCGGGTCGGCGACGTCGAGCTCGCGCCCGGCCAGCTGCTCGAGCGGCTCGGCTTCCCCTCCGCGCAGCTGTCGACGCGCATCGGCGAGCTGTCGGGCGGCTGGAAGCGGCGCCTCCAGCTGCTGCTCGTGCTGCTCGACGGGCCGAACGTGCTGATCCTCGACGAGCCCACGAACGACCTCGACACGGACATGCTCACCGCGATGGAGGACGTGCTCGACACCTGGCCCGGCACCCTGATCGTGGTCAGCCACGACCGGTACCTGATCGAGCGCGTGACGGACCAGCAGTACGCGGTCGTCGGCGGGCGCCTCCGGCACCTGCCGGGCGGGGTCGACCAGTACCTCGGGCTCGAGGACGCCGAGAGCGTCGTCGTGCCGGAAGGGGTGCGGGCGGTCGGCCTGTCGGGCTCGGAGCGGCGCGATCTCGAGAAGCGGGTCGCCTCCCTGGATCGGCGCATGCAGCGCATGACGAAGGAGACGCAGGCCGACCACGACGCGCTCGCGACGCACGATCAGCACGACTACGTCGGCCTCGAGGCGATCGCGGGCCGGATCCGCGATCGCGAGACCGAGCGCGAGGCACTCGAGCTCGAGTGGCTCGAGGCCGCCGAGCGCCTCGAATCCGCGTAGGCCCGTCCGCGGATCCGGAGACCGGGCAGCGGCCGGGTTTCGGGCACAGGCAGCCGGGACGGTGGAGGGGTGGGGTCGCAGGAGGGCACGTCGCGGAGCGCGGGTAGGAGGGGGGAGCGGGTGTAGGCGGGAACGCGCCGTTTCCGCCACCACCCGCTCCGCATTCCTACGGCCCGTCCGTTCCGGCAGCATCGGTTGCTTCCGGCAGCGGAAGAGACCCGAAACCGCTGCCGGAACGCGCGCACCCTGCCGGAACGGACACCGACCCTCGGGAACCCGGCCACCCACATTCCCGGCCGCTCGGGCCGCAGCCTTCAGCGGGACCAGCGGAGGAGCAGGCTGCCGGTCGTGCGGAAGCGGCCCGACTCGTGGAAGCCGGCGGCGCGCAGGGCGGCGGCCGGCACGAACGTCTTCGGCACCGCGTCGAGGTCGAGCAGGATCCACACCGTGTTCAGCCTCGCCGCCCGGGGCACCGCGGCGGTGGTCGGGAGGTCCGCACCGAACAGCTCGGTGCTGCGCCGGAGGGGGACCCGCGCGGTCAGGTCGGTGAGCCCGGCGAACGCGTCGGGGTAGGCGACCGCCTCCAAGCGGGTCGTGAGCCCCTCGATGTGGTCGTACTGACCGAAGACGATGCCGGCAGCGCCGTCGGCCGCTGACCGCGATCCGGCGACGAGACGGGCGGCCAGCGCCATCTCGCTCTCCGCCTTCGCTCGTGGCAGCCGGTCGGCCTGGACCTGCGGCGCGGCGAGCGCGGCGAGCACCAGCAGCGCGACGCCGGTGAGCGGAGCCGGCATCGCGGCCACGACGACGCCGATCAGCAGCGCGACGGCGGGCGCGGTGAAGGTGACGTAGCGCGGCCAGTACACGGGTGTGTGCACGAGCGAGATCGCGACGAGCGCGACGGGCGGCAGGATCGCCCAGGGCACCGCGATCGCGAGCGCCGTCAGGGGCAGCCGCCTCCGCAGCACGGCGACGAGCGCCCCGATCGCCAGGACGGCCGCCCAGCCGGTCATGACCGGAACCGAGCGGAACCACTGCTGCTCGATGCCGTCCGTCCAGAGCGGCGGCGAGCCGTAGATCGCGATCCAGGCGACCTGGCCCGACTGCCGCGCGGCGAGGACCAGCAGGGGCGAGACGGCGACCGTCGCCACCGCGATCGCCGCGATGCCGCCGAGCCGCTTCCGGTGGCCGACGACGAGCAGGGTCACGAGGTGCGCGATGCCGAGCAGCACCGCGTCGACGAACAGCGCCGTGGTGAGGGCCAGCAGCGCCGCGTAGCCGGCCCACACGACCGCGCTCCGGCGCCGGCTTCTCCGCTCGTCGAGCGCCACCACCAGGGCGAGGGTCGTCGCGCTCGCGAGCAGCGCGGTGAGCGCGTACGAGCGCCCTTCGCCGCCCGCCCAGACGAGCGAGGGCAGCACGGCGGCGGCCGCTCCCGCCGCGATCCCCGCTCGCAGCCCGGCGAGCCGGCTCGCGAGGACGGTGAGCACCGCCGCCGTCGCCCCCGCCGCGAGCACCGACGGCAGCCGCAGCGTGAACGGCGAGTACGGCACGACGGCGAACCACAGGTGCAGCCCCGCGTAGTACAGCGCGTGCACCGCGTCGACGTGCGCGATCGTGCCGAAGAAGGCCGGCCAGTCCCGCTGCGCCATGGTGATCGACGCGGCCTCGTCCCGCCAGATCGTCGGGCTGTCGACGTGCACGCCAGCGATCACTGCCCCCAGCAGCCCGAGCAGCGCCGGGAGCGCGACGCGCACCGCCCGCGGCCGCGCGACGGCGGGACGCGAGAGGGGTGCCGGAGCGACGGAGGCCACGGTGCATGCGTAGCGCGTCTTCCCATGGATCGCACGGAGCGCGGGGTCAGCACGTCGACTGCGGCAGACTTGGGGCGCCCGATCCGCCTTGGTGTAACGGCAGCACGACAGCCTTTGGAGCTGTGAGGACCAGGTTCGAATCCTGGAGGCGGAGCTCCCGTCGGGCTCGAGGCGGAACGAGCCCGTCGCGTAGCCTCGCGGCATGGTGTTCCGCTCTCCTCGGCCGTCGGTCTGATCGTGCCCGAGCCGAACGAGATCGGGTACGGCTGGCGCGGCATCGACTACCGGGCCGTGCGCGCAGCTGCCGCCGATCCGTGGGCGGCGGGTGTCCCGCTGCCCCGGTTCGTGGACCTCGCCTCGGGAGGACCGGCCCCGTTCGCCACGACGGGGCGCGTGGCCTGGGACGACGTCGCCCTCTACGTGACCCTGGAGGCCCAGGAGCCGTTCGTCACGGCGACGAGCCGCCATGACGGCGACCTGCTCTTCTTCGAGAACGACCTGGAGCTCTTCATCGACGGCGGCGACAGCTACTACGAGCTGGAGGTGAACGCCTTCGGCACGCGCTACGAGGTGTTCTACCTGTGGCGGGACACCGCGCGGGACGGCGGATTCCTGGACGACCCGCGCTTCGACGTGCACTCGCCCACCACGCACAGCTTCGGCGGCGACCACGAGCGGACCGCCACCTCGTTCTGGTCCGGCGACCATCCGCGCGGCACGCGCTGGGCCTTCCTCGACTACCGGCTGCGCGGACTCGAGATCGACGTGACCGTCGACGGCGAGGTGAACGACCCGACCCAGGTCGACGAGGGCTGGTCCGTCCGGCTGCGCATCCCCTGGACGAGCCTGCAGGATCTGGCCGGGACCCGATCGCTCCCGCCCCGTGACGGCGACACCTGGCGGATGTTCTTCGGCCGGTTCGAGCAGCTCGCCACGCGTCAGCCGGGCGTCGACATCGGCCTCGGCTGGGCCGCCAACCCGCACGGGCTGAACGACACGCACATCCCCGAGTCGTGGACGAACGTCACCTTCGTCGCCGACGCGGAGTGAACGGCCCCCGATTCCGACGCGGAGCCGTCCGCGCCTAGGGTTGAATCCCGTCCGCCCCGGCACCGACCGGCGTCGGCCTGGACGCGAAGGAGCCGTGTGAGTCCGCAACCCGCCTCCTCCGACCGACCGCTCGCCGTCGTGGTGCTCGCCGCAGGCCAGGGCACGCGGATGCGGTCGAGCCGCCCGAAGGTGCTGCACGAGATCGCCGGGCTGCCGATGCTCGCCCACGCGCTCATCGCCGTACGCGGCCTGGAGCCGGCCCGGGTGGCCGTGGTCGTGCGGCATGAGCGCGACGCCGTCGCGGCCGCCGCGCTCGAGCAGGTCCCGGACGCGCTCATCGTCGATCAGGACGACGTGCCCGGCACCGGTCGCGCGGTCGAGGTCGCCGTGGAGGCGCTCGGCGACTTCGACGGGGACGTCCTGGTCGTGAACGGCGACCTGCCGCATGTGGACGACACGACGATGCGCTCGCTCCTGCTGGAGCACGTGCTGCACAGCGCCAGCGCGACGGTCCTCTCCGCGCGGTTCACGGATCCGACCGGCGCCGGGCGGATCATCCGCGACGGCGACGGCACCTTCCTCCGGGTCGTGGAGGAGCGCGACGCGTCGCCGGAGGAACGCGCCATCACCGAGGTGAACGGCGGCGTCTACGTCTTCCGGTCGCTCCACCTCCAGCACCGGCTCGCCGGGGTGGGCACCGAGAACGCGCAGCGCGAGAAGTATCTGGCCGACCTGATCCCGCTCGCGCTGCAGGCCGGCGAGATCGTGATCGCCGTGCCGGCCGCGGACGCGGGCGTGGTCGAAGGGGTGAACGACCGGGTGCAGCTCGCCGCCGCCGCGCGCCGCATGAACGACGCGATCGTCCGCCGTCACCAGCTGGCCGGCGTGACGGTGATCGACCCGCTGACCACCTGGATCGACGCGACCGTCACGATCGGCGAGGACGTCGAGATCCGGCCGAACACGCAGCTGCAGCGCGCGACCGCGATCGAGCGCGGCGCCGTCGTCGGGCCGGACACCACGCTCGTCGACTGCGAGATCGGGGCGGGCGCCCGCGTGAACCGCACCGACGGCACCCTCGCGGTGATCGGCGCCGGCGCCGACGTCGGTCCCTTCGCCTACCTCCGCCCCGGTACTCGGCTGGGCGCGTCGGGCAAGATCGGCACCTTCGTCGAGACGAAGAACGCGGTGATCGGCGCCGGATCGAAGGTGCCGCACCTCTCCTACATCGGCGACACGGAGGTGGGGGAGCGCTCGAACATCGGCGCGAACACCATCACCGCGAACTACGACGGGGTGCACAAGCACCGCACGACCGTCGGTTCCGCGGTGCGCACCGGGTCGCACAACGTCTTCGTCGCCCCGGTTAGCATCGGGGACGGCGCCTACACGGGTGCCGGCACGGTCGTCCGCAAGGACGTGCCCGCCGGGGCGCTCGCCGTGAACGTGGCGCCGCAGCGCAACATCGAAGGCTGGGTCGAGTCGCATCGGCCCGGTACCGACGCCGCCACGACCGCCGCCCGATCCCAGGGCGCGCAGCAGGAGGACCCCACCCCGTGACCGGCATCAAGTCCGTCGGCGAGAAGCGTCTCGTCGTCATCAGCGGCCGCTCCCATCCCGAGCTCGCGCAGAAGGTCGCGGAAGAGCTCGAGACCTCCCTGCTCCCGGTCGAGGCGCGCACCTTCGCCTCCGGGGAGATCTACACGCGGATGGAGGAGAGCGTCCGCGGCTGCGACGCGTTCGTGATCCAGTCGTACTCCGGACCGGTGAACGAGTGGCTGATCGAGCAGCTGATCATGATCGACACGCTGAAGCGCGCCTCTGCGAAGCGCATCACCGCGGTCGTGCCGTACTACCCCTACTCGCGGCAGGACAAGAAGAGCCGGGGCCGCGACCCGATCTCCGCCCGCCTCGTCGCGGACCTCTTCAAGACGGCGGGCGCCGACCGGATCATCTCCGTCGACCTGCACGCCGCGCAGATCCAGGGCTTCTTCGACGGCCCGCTCGACCAGCTGTTCGCGATGCCGGTGCTCGTCGAGCACATCCAGCGCACGGTCCACCCCGCGAACCTGATCGTCGTGTCGCCCGACATGGGCCGCGTCCGCGTGGCAGACATCTGGAGCGACACCCTCGACGTGCCGCTCGCGATCATCCACAAGCGGCGAGACCCCGCCGTGCCGAACCAGGTGACCGTGCACGAGATCGTCGGCGCCGTCGCCGGCAAGATGTGCCTCCTCGTCGACGACATGATCGACACCGGCGGCACCATCGTGAAGGGTGCGGAGGCATTGAAGGCGGCCGGCGCGACCGGCGTGATCGTCGCGGCGACCCACGCGATCTTCTCCGACCCCGCCGTCGAGCGGCTCGCATCGCCCGCGATCGACCGGGTCATCGTCACCGACACGCTGCCGCTGCCCGCCGAGAAGCACTTCCCGAAGCTCGAGGTGCTTTCGATGGCCCCGACGATCGCGCGGGCGATCCACGAGGT
>NZ_CAXTHO010000143.1:0-6854 GCF_964244015.1 uncultured Amnibacterium sp.
GACCAGGCCGACGCGAACGAGCGGCAGCTCGCCGCCGCAGGGGCGCCGGTGGAGGTGCGGTGGTTCGACGGCGGGCACGACGGCGGCGGCATCGCCGGGACGGACGGGCTCGTCGACGACTGGCTCGCCGACCACCTGATGGCGAGCACGGGGGTCTCGCAGCGGTTCGGGTTCCAGGTGCCGGCCAGCGCCACCGCGTTCACCGAGCAGCGGGTCGCGGACCGCTACCCGGGGCTCGACGGGACCGCGACGACGCGGATCGCGCTCCTGGGCGGCGCGCAGACCGCGGTCAACCCGCCCGGCGGGCAGCCCGCCTCCGTGACCGGCATCCCAGGGCTCAGCACGACGACGTCGATCGGGCGCACGGCGTCGAGCCTCGTCGCGGCCGCCAACCCGCCGTCGGAGGCCGCCGTGTTCGCCTCCGCCCCGCTGCGCGCCGCGACCGTGCTCACCGGCGCCGCGGCCGTCCGCCTCCGCGTCACCCCGGCGAGTGCGGGTACGACGGTGCTCTACGCGCAGCTCTCGGTCCGCACGGGCGACGCCGAGCGGGCGCTGCCCGGTGGTGTCGCACCGATCCGGGTCGTGCTGCCTGCGGCCGGCGCCGATGTCGCGGTGGCGCTGCCGGCGACCGCGTGGAACCTCGCACCCGGCGACCGGCTGGTGCTCACCGTGCGCACGAGCGACACCCAGTTCCTCGGCACACCGATCCCGGCGAGCATCCGCATCGCAGTCGCGACGCCGATCGCGCTGCCCACCGTCGCCGTCGTCTCCACCGACCGCAGCGCCGGGCTCCCGTCCACCGGCGTGCTGCTCGGCATCGGGATCGCGGTGCTCGTGGCGCTGCTCCTGATGATCCTCGGTGCGGTGCTCGGGAGGCGGGCCGACCGGGTGCCGGTGCTCGCCGTCGATGCGGAGCGGGAGGAGGGACCGCCGCTGGAGATCGCGGGCCTCACGAAGCGCTTCCGCGGCGGGTTCCTCGCCGTCGACGACGTCGGGTTCACCGTCCAGCGCGGCCAGGTGCTCGGGCTGCTCGGCGAGAACGGCGCCGGCAAGACCACGACCCTCCGGATGGTCGCTGGGCTGCTGCGGCCCGACGCCGGCACCGTGCGGGCGTTCGGCGCGCCGCTCGGTCCCGGTTCGCCCGCGCTCGACCGGATCGGCTGCTTCATCGAGGGCCCGGGATTCCTGCCCTACCTCTCCGGCCGCCGCAACCTCGAGCTGTACTGGGCCGCGACCGGCCGGCCGAAGCGGGAGTCGCACCTCGACGAGGCCCTCGCGGTCGCGGACCTCGGCGGCGCGATCCGGAAGCGGGTCGGCGGCTACAGCCAGGGCATGCGGCAGCGGCTCGCGATCGCGCAGGCGATGCTCGGGCTGCCGGATTTGCTCGTGCTCGATGAGCCGACGAACGGGCTCGATCCGCCGCAGATCACCGCGCTGCGCGGCGTCCTGCACCGGTACGCGGCGGCAGGGCGCACGGTCGTCGTCTCCTCCCACCTGCTCGGCGAGGTCGAGCGCACCTGCAGCCACGTCGTCGTCATGTCGCACGGCCGGCTCGTCGCGGCCGGGCCCGTGGAGGCGATCGCGGGCGAATCCTCCGAGCTCGCCCTCGGCGTCACGGACGCGGCGGGCGCCGTCGAGGCCGTGCTGACGGCGGGCGCGGCGTCCGCCGAGGTCACCGAGCCGGGATCGATCCGGGTGCGACCCGGCGACCTGCCGACCGAGGCGGTCGTGGCGGCGGTCGTCGGCGCCGGGATCGGCGTCACGTCCGTGACGCGCGGGCGTCACCTGGAGGAAGCGTTCCTCGACCTCATCGGCGCGACGGAGCCCTCCGCATGACCGGCCGGGTGGTCCGCCTCCCGTTCCGTGTCGAACTGACGCGCCAGCTGAGCCAGTGGAAGGTGCGCATCGCGCTCGGCGTGCTGGCGGTGCTGCCGGTGATCGTGCGCGTCGCGCTGCTGTTCGGCGGGCCGCCGTCGTCGCGCAGCGGGACCACCGACCTGACCGCGCTCGCGCAGGTCAGCGGCGGCACCTTCGCCGCCTTCGTGCTGGTGCTGACCGGCGGGTTCCTCGCGACCCTGGTCGCCGCGCTGCTGTTCGGCGACCTGATCGCGGGGGAGGCGTCCCGCTCCACGCTGAAGTACCTGCTCACCGTGCCGGTCCCGCGCCTCCGGTTGCTGGCGGTGAAGGTGCAGGTCGCGACGGTGCTGCTGCTGGTCGGCCTGCTCGCGCTCACGCTCGTGTCGCTGCTCGTCGGTGTGCTGTCGTACGGCCCCGGCGGCATCCAGGTGCCCGGCGGCCCCCGCCTCGGCTTCGGCGACTCGGTGCTCCGCCTGCTCGGCACCACCGCGGCGGCCACCGCCGGCCTGCTGTGGGCCGCCGCGCTCGGCACGCTGCTCACCGTCGTGACCGACTCGCCGCTCGCGGCGGCAGGAGGCGTCGTGCTCGGCTCGATCCTGTCGAGGATCCTCGACCAGATCCCGGCGCTCGGCGACCTGCGGACGGTGCTGCCGACCCACTACTCGAGTGCGTTCCAGTCGTTCCTCGAGGCGCCGGTCGATCTGGCGCCCGTCGCCGCGTCCCTGCTGTCGGGACTGATCTGGTCGATCGTGCTCGGCACGGTCGCGGCGTGCCGCTTCACCCGGAAGGACGTCAGCGGCTGACCGGCCTGGCCTAGCGTCCTGTGGCGTAGCCCTGCATCGCACGGGCGTTCGCGGCGGCGTGCACGATCCCCGTCGCCGGGTCCCGCCCCACCGTCGAGAGCCGGCCGAGCGTCCAGCCGCCCGCCCGGGTCACGAGGTGGCCCCTCGCCTCCAGCTCCCGGATCACCGCGTCGCCCAGCCGGTCCTCCACCACCAGGCCGCCCGGCTCCCAGGTGCGCGGCCAGAACGAGCCGGGGAAGGAGGTGGTGTGGAACGCCGGTGCGTCGATCGCCTGCTGCGGGCTCCAGCCGCCGACGAGTGTGCGGAGCAGGTAGAGCAGCTGCCACTGGTCCTGCTGGTCGCCGCCGGGCGAGCCGAGCGCCGCGATCGCGTGCCCGTCGCGCAGCAGGAGGGTCGGGGTCAGCGTGGTGCGCGGCCGCCGGCTCGGCCGCAGGGTCGACGCGGTGCCCTCCTCCAGCCAGGTCATCTGGAGGCGGGTGCCCAGGCAGAAGCCGAGACCGGGGATCGTCGGCGACGACTGCAGCCAGCCGCCGGAGGGGGTCGCGGCCACGATGTTGCCGAAGCGGTCGACGACGTCGAGGTGGCAGGTGTCGCCCCGCAGGTCGCCGGTGGACTCCACCGTCGGCTCGCCGACCCCCTCCACGCCCGCCGTGAACTCGGAGGCGGTGCGGAGCCGGGCGATCGACGGCCTGCCCGCACCGGTGCCCGGCCGCAGCTCGGTCGAGGCGGTCGGATCGATCAGCGCGCGTCGCGTCGCCGCGTACTCCTCCGAGAGCAGGGTGCCGAGCGGCACGGCGCCGTCGTCGCCGAACCACGCCTCCCGATCCGCGAGCGCGAGCTTCAGCGCCTCCGCGATGGTGTGCGCGCCGATGGCGGTCCCGGGGTCGAGCAGGTCGTCGTCGAGCGGCTCGAGGATCGCGAGCGCCGCGAGCAGCGCGGGCCCCTGCGCCCACGGACCGCTCTTCGCGACGGTGGTACCGCGGAAGTCCCGGGTCACGGCGGGTTCGAACCCGGCCCGGAACGCCGCGAGGTCGCTCGCGCGCAGCACACCGGCGTGATCGCGGCCGTCGGAGTGGCGGTGCGGCACCCGCGCGAACCGGTCGATCTCCTGCGCGACCCGGCCGGTCGCCCAGGCGTCCCGTGCCGCGCGCACCCGTTCCGCCCTCGACGCGCCGGTGCCGAGGTCGTCGCCCGCCGCGAGGAGATCCTCCAGCACCGCCGCCCAGGCCGGGTTCGTGACGAGCTCGCCAACCGCGGGCGGTGTGCCGTCGGCGTGCAGCCAGCGCTCGGCGGAGGTGGGCCAGTGCTCCAGGAAGAACGGCGCCATCGAGGCGATCGACCTGGCGACCGCGGGGGAGAGGGGATGGCCGGCGCGCGCGAGGTCGATCGGGTAGGCGAGCACGTCGCGCAGCTCCCAGGTGCCGTGCGTCTCGAGCAGCAGCAGCCACGCGTCGACCGCGCCGGGGACCGCGGCGGCGAGTGCACCGGCGCCCGGCACGAGGTCGAGGCCCTCCGCGACGAGATGGGCGACGCCCGCCCCCTCCGGCGCCGGCCCCTGCCCCATCAGCACGACCGGCGTCCCCGGCTGCTCGGCCGTCGCGAACAGCGCGACGAGGTCGCCGCCCGGGCCGTTCAGGTGCGGTTCGACGAGGTGCAGCACGAACGCCGCCGCGACCGCGGCGTCGAAGGCGGTGCCGCCGCGCTCGAGCACGGCCTGCCCGGTCGCGGTGGCGAGCCAGTGGGTGGAGGCGGTCATCCCGAACGTGCCGGTCAGGTCCGGGCGGGTGGTGAAGTCGGGCGGGGCGGTGAACGGCACCGGACCAGCCTGCCGTGCCGCGTCCGGCAGGATGTCGGGGTGACCGAGTTCATCCTGGGCGGCCTGACCGGCGTGCCCGCCGCGGAGCGCCCCGATCTGCTCGCCGGACCGACGCTGGCCGCGCTGACGGCGCTCGAGCTGCTGGACTCCGTCGGCGTCGTGGAGATCGATCCCGCCGTCTCGGACACCGCGGCGACCCAGGATGCCTACAGCCTCGACGCGCGAGAGCTCGTCAACTGCGTCCTCGTCGCCGGGAGGCGCGACGGCGTCGAACGGGTCGCAGCCGCGCTGGTCCCGGCGTCGAAGCGGGCGGACGTGAACGGGTTCGTCCGCCGCCGGCTCGATGTGCGCAAGGCGTCGTTCCTGCCCCTCGAGACCGCGGTGGAGGCCTCCGGCATGGAGTACGGCGGCATCACCCCGATCGGGCTGCCCGCCGACTGGCCGCTGCTGCTCGACGCGGACGCGGCGGCGGAGCGGCTCGTCGTGATCGGCTCCGGCGTCCGCCGCTCGAAGATCCTGGTCCCGGGCGCGGTCCTGGCCGCGCTCCCCGGCACCGAGGTCAGCGCCGACCTGGCCCGCTGACATTTCGCGGATCAGGCTCGTTTCGCGACACGCCGTTCCGCGACGCCACCACCACGGCGTGTCGCGAATCCGGCCTGATCCGCGAAAAGTGCCCCCTCAGCCCTGCCCGAGGAACCGGTCGGCGGTCCGGAGGGCGAGCGCCATGATCGTCAGCGCCGGGTTCGCGATCAGCGAGCTCGGGAAGATCGAGTTGTCGCAGACGATCAGGTTCTCGATGTCGTGGCTGCGACCGTCGCGGTCGACGACCGAGGCGTCGCGGTCGTCGCCCATGCGGAGGGTGCCCTCCGCATGCGCCGTGCGCGCGAGCACGAACACGTCCTTCGCGCCCGCGGCCTCCCAGATCGACCGCATCGTCGCGATGGAGTGCGCCTCCAGCGCCCGCTCGTTGTCGCTGTAGGAGAAGTCGATCCGCGCGCGCCGCAGCCCCACCGCGTCGGTCTCGTCGACGAGCGTCAGCCGGTTCGACTCGGCCGGCA
Source organism: uncultured Amnibacterium sp. (assembly GCF_964244015.1). Lineage (NCBI taxonomy): Bacteria > Bacillati > Actinomycetota > Actinomycetes > Micrococcales > Microbacteriaceae > Amnibacterium > uncultured Amnibacterium sp. The sequence goes on from NZ_CAXTHO010000143.1 coordinate 5,535, forward strand.
GGCACTCCCCGTTCACACCGATCCCGGCGAACGAGTCGTAGTGGTCGAGCAGGTCCATCAGCCGCTCGCCGCGGATGCCGGACCGCGCCATCGAGGTCGCCAGGGTGACCGGCAGCACGCCGAGGCTCTGCAGCAGGTACCCGCCGGCGAAGTCCTTCTCCTTCGGCCGCACCATGTCCTCCGAGATGAGGGAGGACGGCCAGCCGCGCCACATCCGCGTCGGCGTGTCGAAGCGCCCCCACACCTGCGCGGCGGGGTGCGCCATGTAGTTCCGGCCGACCAGACCGCTCGAGTTCGCGAGCTCGAGGTTCAGCAGGAGGCGGGCGGACTCCACACCGCCGCCGCAGAGGAACACGGCCTTCGTCCGCTGCCGGTGGTCGACACCGTCCTGGCGGTACACGACCGCGGTGATCCGCCCGGTCCCGTCCCGCTCGAGGTCGTGCACCATCGCTTCGGCCCGGATCTCCGCACCGTGCGCGACGGCGAGCGGCAGGTAGGTGACGTCCATGCTCGCCTTGGAGGCGACCCGGTCGCCCTGGTGCGTGGCGCCGCTGTTGATCGCGCCGGCGCGCACACCGAAGTGCGGCTGCCGCACGTCGCGCGACACGATCGCCGCGGGGGAGTCGGTGGTGCGGATCCCGAGCGCGTCGCAGCCGACGGCCATCAGGTCGGCGGAGGCGTTCCGTGCGACCGGCGGCAGCGGGTAGCGCCGCGTCGGATCCCACGGGTAGTCGGCGGGGCCGGAGACCTGGATGAACCGCTCGACCTCCTCGATGTAGGGCAGCAGCTCCGCGAAAGTCAGCGGCCAGTCGACGCCGGCCCCCTGGTCGGAGGCGAGCCGCATGTCGCGGTCGTCGGGCCGCGGGCAGAACGCCCCCCAGTGCAGCGTCGAACCGCCGACGCCGGTACCGGAGTTGTTGCCGCCGAACGCCTCCGGGTCGCTGCCGCCGGACAGGCGGTCGTCGGTCCAGTAGATGCTCGCCGCGTCGATCTCGTCGGGCGTGTGGTCGGTCGGCTCCCAGTTCGGGCCGGCCTCGATCGCCACCACGGACAGTCCCGCCTGCGCGAGCCGCGCGAGGATCGGGGCGCCGCCCGCTCCGGTCCCGATGACGACCGCGTCGACCTCCTCCGCCTCGGCGTGGTGCCGCATCCCTGTCAGATTCATGCCTGCAGCTCCTTCCCGGTGCGCCAGTCGCGCTGCCACGGTTCCCACTCGCCCTGGTGGGTCGTCGAGAACCCCTGCTTCCGCGGCCCGTCGCCGCCGTCCGCGAAACCGTCGTAGCGGATCCACGCCTGCGCGGCCGGGTGCGAGAGCCAGAC
>NZ_CAXTHO010000144.1:0-6841 GCF_964244015.1 uncultured Amnibacterium sp.
ATCGTGCTCGGCGTCGGGTTCGACCCCACGCTCGCGCTCGTGCTGAGCCAGGTCGTGCTGTCGATCGGCATCCCGTTCGCGCTGATCCCGCTCGCCGTGCTGACGAGCCGGCGGAGCATCATGGGCGCGTTCGCGAACCCGCTGGGGCTGCGGATCGGGGCGGGGGTGGTGAGCGTCCTGATCGTGACGCTCAACATCACGCTGCTGGTCCTGACCGTCTCGGGCTGATTCCGTTGTGAAGGAGTTTCCGCGCCTTCGGCGGGAAAACTCCTTCAAAACGGAATCAGCGGCGGGGGAGGACCGCCGCCAGGCGGGCCGCGCGGGCGGAGGTGAAGACGGCCTCGAGGGGGAGCGGCGCCCCGTCGGGCCCGGAGAGCGGCACGCGCCAGTTCGGGTACTCGTCGACCGTGCCGGGCTGGTTCTGGGTCCGCCGGTCCCCGACCAGGTCGACGAGCGCGGCGCCGACCAGCCGCGCCGGCGTCAGCGCCAGGTACCGGTGCAGCGCCAGCACGGTCTCCTCCTCCCCGTCCGCATCGGGAGCGAGCAGCCCCCGCCGCCGAAGCTCGTCGAGCCATGTGCGCTGCTCGGTGCTGTCCGCCTCCAGCTCCTCCTCGAGCGGGCGGGTCAGCAGCCCGAGCTCGCTCCGGAGGCGCACATGGGCGCCCTCGAGGTAGCCGGCGGTCGGCGGCAGGTCGTGCGTCGTCACCGACGCGAGGCACTGCGCACGCCAGCGCTCGGCCGGCAGCGCGCCGCCGCCCTCCGCGGCTTCGAACCACAGGATCGACGTCCCGAGGATGCCGCGGGACGCGAAGTACTCGCGCGCGGCCGGGTCCACGACGCCGAGGTCCTCGCCGACCACGACGGCCTGCGCCCGCGCGGCCTCGAGCGCGAGCACCCCGATCAGCGCCTCGTGGTCGTAGTAGACGTACGCGCCCCGGTCCGCCTCCTGCCCCGCAGGCACCCACCAGAGCCGGAACAGCCCGATGATGTGATCGACCCGCACCCCGCCCGCGTGCCGCAGCACCGCGCGGATCAGGTCGCGGAACGGCGCATAGGCGGAGGCCTCTAGCGCGTCCGGCCGCCACGGCGGCTGCAGCCAGTTCTGCCCGAGCTGGTTGAACGGGTCGGGCGGCGCGCCGACCGAGACGCCGCGTGCGTACGCGTCCCCGAGCCGCCACGCGTCCGCACCGCCCGGGTGCACGCCGACCGCGAGGTCGTGCATGACGCCGATCCCCATGCCGGTCGCGAGGGCCTTGTCCTGCGCGTGCGCGAGCTGCTCGTCGACCAGCCACTGCAGCCAGCAGGCGAAGTCGATCTCGTCGGCGTGCTCCTCCGCGAAGTCGCTCGTCCCGGGGGAGGCGGGTGAGCGGACGTCCTCCGGCCAGCTGCGCGCATCGTTGCCGTACGCCTCTGCGAGCACGCTCCAGGTCGCGAAGTCCGTCAGCGCCGTCCCCTCGCGCCGGCGGAACGCCGCCAGGTCGAGCTCCCTCCCCGCCGAGCGCGGTACGGCGAACAGCAGGCGCAGGGCCGCCCGCTTCGCGGTCCAGGCGGCGTCCCGATCGATCCGGTCGCCCTCGCGCTCGCGGATCCGGTTCGCCAGCACCGTGATCCGCGCCCGGGCCCGCGACGAGAGCGCGGCGTACTCCGGGACCGCCTCCACCCGCAGGTACAGCGGGTTGAAGAACCGGCGGGAGGAGGGGAGGTAGGGCGACGGCTCGAGCGGCGGCACCGGCTCGGCGGCGTGCAGGGGGTTGACGAGCACGTAGTCGGCGCCGAGGTCCGCACCCGCCCACACGGCCAGATCGGTCAGATCCGTGAGGTCGCCGGCCCCCCACGACCCGGCGGAGCGCACGCTGTACAGCTGCGCGGCGAGGCCCCAGCCGCGGCGATCGCCCATCCTGGCCGGCAGCCCGACGTCCGCCGGCGCGACGATCAGCGGCGCCTCGGCGGTCCGCCTGTCAGTGCCGTGCGCTCGGGAGGAGGCGATCAGGCGGTGGTAGCCGAGCGGCAGGTCGCCCGGGATCCGGAACGTCGCCTCGCCGACGACCCCGCCGTCGATCTCGCGCGGCTGGACCCAGTGGTCGACCTGCTGCAGGTCGCGGCGACCACCCGCCTCCAGCTGCACCGCGAGCTCGGCGGGCTCGCCGTCCGGCACGTGCATCCACACGAGCCGGTCGACGCCCTGCGTCGCGGTCGTGCAGGCGGGCAGCATCCGCCGCCACGGCGCGTCCCACGCCGCCTGCAGCGCCGCGATCGGATCGGCCGGATCGACGCCCAGCGCCGTGAGCACGGCGGTCAGGGTCTCGGCGGACACCGGCTGTGTCACGCCCCGCCAGTCCGTGAAGGAGGTGGACACGCGGTGGGCGCGCGCGAGGTCGAGCAGGGGACGGTCCGGCAGCGTCACGGGGCGATTCTCCCCGTCCCGTGGTGAGGGGCCGCTCAGGTGCGGCGCGGAACAGTAGGGGTGTGGCCATCCCCCGTTCGACCCCGTCCGCCCAGGGCGTCGCCGCTTCCGGCGTCGCCGCGTTCGTCGATGCGCTCGAGCGCCATCCGGGCATCGATCCCCACAGCCTGATGATCGTGCGGCACGGCCACGTCGTCGCGGAGGGGTGGTGGGCGCCCTACACGAGCGAGCGCCTCCACCTCCTGTACTCGCTCAGCAAGACGTTCATGTCGACGGCGGTCGGGTTCGCGGTGCAGGAGGGGCTGCTGTCGCTCGACGACGCGGTCGCGGACCACTTCCCCGAGTTCCGCGACGAGCTGCCGGAGGCGAGCCGCGGGATCCTCGTGCGGCACGCGCTCGCGATGGCCTCGGGCCACGCGACCGAGATGGCGCAGGTCGCGATCACGACCGACCCGCTCGAGCCGGTGCGCGGCTTCCTGCTGCACGCCCCGGAGCACGCGCCCGGCAGCTGGTTCGCCTACAACCAGCCCGCGAACTACACCGTCGCCGCGATCCTGCAGCGCGCGGCGGGCACCGACCTCGTCGGCTACCTCCGCCCCCGCCTGTTCGACCCGCTCGGCATCCCGCCGGTGTCGTGGCAGCAGTACCCGGCCGGGCGCTCGCTCGGCTTCACCGGTCTGCACGCCACGACCGAGACGATCGCGAAGCTCGGGCTGCTGCACCTGCAGGACGGTGTCTGGGAGGGGAAGCAGCTGCTGCCGGAGGGCTGGGCCGCCGAGGTGCGCACGAAGCGGATCGACACGGACCGCGAGGTGAACCCCGACTGGGCGCAGGGCTACGGGTACCAGGTCTGGATGGCGCGGCACGGCTACCGGGCCGACGGCGCCTACGGGCAGTTCTGCATGATCCTGCCGGAGCACGACGTGGTGCTCGCGATCACCTCCGCGGAGGACGACATGCAGGCCGTGGTCGATGCGGCCTGGGCGCATCTGCTCCCCGCCTTCGACGGCCAGGGTGACGAGGCAGCGGACGCGGCGCTCGCCGAGCGGCTCGCCGCGCTGACGCTGCCGGCGAGCGAGGGCGCCTCGGCGGCCTTCGGCGCGACGCCGGTGCGCTGGGAGGGTGCGGGGCTCACGGCGGCGCTCAGCGGCGACGAGGTGCAGCTCGCCGACGGCACCGTGACGCTGACCGTCCCGGTCGGTGCAGCCGGCTGGACCGTGCAGGAGGGCGACGACGCGAACCCTCCTGTCGCCGTGTCAGGGGGATGGCAGGGCGACATGCTGCAGCTCGACCTGGCCTTCCTCGAGAGCCCGCACCGCCTGCACCTCGACCTGCTCGCCGACGGCCGCATCGCGAGCCGCTGGGGCACCGTGCCGCTCGACTTCGGGATGCTCGGCTCCACGCTGGGCCAGGCGGCCCCGCGCCCCCTCGGCTGACCCGAGCACCTCGGCAGGCTCTGCTCGCTTCGGCAGGCCGGAAGCCGCCTCCACAGCCTGCCGGAGTGCGAGCAGCCTGCTCAGGTGCTCCGGCAGCCTGCTGCCGTGAGTCGGCGGGGCTGCCTACGCTCGACCCATGGCTCTTCCTCCGGTCGCCGTGCTCGGCGGCGGCTCGCTCGGTTCCGCGATCCTGACCGGGCTGGCCGCCGCCGGCCTCCGGGACCTCCGCACCACGACCCGCACCGCCGCCTCCGCGACCCGCTACGACGGCACCGCGGTCCGAGCGACGTCGCTGGAGGCGGACCCGGAGGCGAACCGCACCGCGATCGCCGGGGCCGGCATCGTGATCTCGGGCGTCAAGCCGGTGGGCACCGCCGATCTGCTGCGCGAGATCGGACCGGCGCTGGCCCCGGACGCCGTGGTCGTGAGCCTCGCGGTCGGTACGCCGGTCGCGCCGCTCGAGGCCGCGCTGCCGGCGGGGGCCCAGCTGGTGCGCGCGATGCCGAACACCCCGGTCCGCGTGCGTCGCGGGGTGACCGGGCTGGCGCGCGGCACGGCCGTCTCCGACCCCGGATTCGCGGCCGTGGAGCAGCTCTTCCGGCTGCTCGGCGAGGTCATCGTGCTCGACGACGACCGGATCGACCGCATCTCGACGATCTCGGGCAGCGGGCCCGCCTACGTCTACCTGCTGCTGGAGCGGTTCGCCGACGCCGCGGTAGCCCTCGGCTTCGGCCGCGAGGACGCGGAGCGGGCCGTCGCGGGCACCTTCTCGGGGGCGCTCGCTCTGCTCGACGCCACGGGGGAGTCGCCGGCGGCGCTGCGCCGCGGTGTGACGAGCCCGAACGGCACGACGGCGGCCGCGATCGCGGTGTTCGAGCAGCGCGACCTGGGCGGCCTCATCGCGGCCGCCCTGGATGGCGCCCTCCGCCGCGCGGACGAGCTCGCCGGCCGCTGACCCGCCCGCCAGCCGGGCGCCCAATCGCGCCGCCGTGCGACAGTCGCCCATGCGCGCCGGGCCGCAGCTGTCCCGGCGGCGGACAAATTCGCGAATCGCGCACTCCAGTCCCAATTGCGCCCGTGCGCTCCCGTGCGACTGCAGCGCGCAACTCGAGCCCGCCCTGCACCGTGGCAGCCCCGCCCTACCCCAGCCCCGCCGACCCCGCTGGTCGAGGTGCGAGCGCAGCGAGCCTCGAGACCACTCCCGGAACCGACGGACCGTCTTGGCTCCGGGCGGAGCGGCACGCGGTGGAGGCGACGAACCCGGTGATGTGGATATGGGTGAGGTGGCGACCGCGGGACGGAGCGTGCGTCCGGATCGCGTGAGCACGTTCGAAACGACTCGAATCGGGATTCGGATGCGGGCGGCCTCGCGGTGATCTCGAGGCTCGCTTCGCTCGCACCTCGATCAGCGGGGGTGGGTGGTGAGGCGGCGATCGCGGGACGGTAGGGCGTTCGGAATCGCGATTTGAGTCGCTTCTGAGCGGTCGAGGCGACTCGAATCGCGATTCGGAGACGACTTCCGTGCTTCCGGGTGATCGAGGGGGTCAGGTCGCGCCCTGGGGTGGGTCGATGAGGAGGGAGACCCGCTCGGCGACGTAGGGCTCGAGGTCCCGCGCCGCGTCGTCGCCGGCCGAGAGGCTCCAGCGCACGAGCACGCGCCCGTCCTTCAGCAGCAGCGGGCCGGCACCGCCGCGCAGCCCCTCCGGCGTCAGCTCGAGGACGGGAGCGTCGAAGTTCACGGTCGAGCCCGGCGGGAACGGGCCGCGGAACGCCGCGGCGCGGACCTCCCTGCGCTCCTCGGCCGAGACGGCCATGTGACCTGGATGGCCCGGCGGCACCGCACGCGTCACCGATCCGGTGGCCCGCACCGTGCCGTCGTCACCGAGCAGCAGCACCCCGAGCCGCCAGCCTCGTCCGATCGGCCGGAAGCGCGCACCTCGCGGGATCCCGAACCGGCGGGACGCCGGATCGAACGACGCGATCGCCTCGTGCCCCACCGCGGCCGCCGACAGCCGCGCCGCGGCGTCTGCGAGCACCGCGCGGGCACGCTCGATCGCCGCCTCGTCCTCCACGTCGGGAGCGTAGGCCCCCTGCTCTGGGGGCACGCGTCGGCCGATCCGATGGTCGCGCCGCGTCGAATCCCCTCCAGAACCCGAATGGAGTCCGCGTGCGCCACAGCAAGTACCGACACCTCGACCCGGAGGAGGTGTCCATCGCGGCCGTCGGCGTCGCCTTCGACCTCGGCCTCCACTCGGTCACCCCGGCGACGGTCGCGACTCGGCTGCGCGCGGCGGAGCGAGCGGTGTCGGCCGTCTGGCCGGACGCCGACGAGCTGGTCGCGGCCACGTTCTCGCGGATCGTCGTCGCCGAGCTCGCGGAGGTGAAGCGCGAGGTCCTCGCGAACCCGTCCCCGGTGCTGCAACTGAGCGTGCTGCTCGACACCCTGGCGGCACCGGACCGGGTCGACGTGGACTCGATCTGGCTCGAGTCCTGGAGCCTCGGCCGCCGCAACGCGGCCCTCGGCGGCGCCGTGCGGTCGGAGGAGCGGGCGTGGCACACGTTCGTCGCCGCCGTGATCCGCCGCGGCGTCACCTCGGGCGACTACCTCGAGATCGATCCGGACGAGGTCGCCACCCACCTGCTCGCCCTGCTCGACGGCGTCAACGCCTACTCGCTGGTCGGCTACCGCACCGGCCCGGACCGCCTCCGGCTGCTGCACGCGGCCGCCAGCATGCACCTCGGCAGCGGCTTCGCACCCGGCACCGAGTCGGCCAGGCTCATCGCCCGCTGAGCGGCGAGCGGCATGCTCGGCGGGTGCTCACCCGCTTCTTCGACCGCCTGGCCGACCTGCAGTCGAGGACCCCGCCCGACGCGGAGTTCCTCTACGACGCCGCGACACCCGGCGGCGCGCTCCGGCTGCAGAACCTCCGGCACTACCTCGACCTCACCGCGGGCGCCTCGACGCTGCTCGTCGGGGAGGCACCCGGCTGGCGGGGTGCGA
>NZ_CAXTHO010000145.1:0-6778 GCF_964244015.1 uncultured Amnibacterium sp.
GAATGTCGGAAACACCCCTACTCGGGGCCTGCCTTTTTGATTGGCGCGACTTTACATTCGTCTTATCGCCTATTTAGTTTGGAAGGGGCGATACTCCACTCCACATCCTGAACGGGAAACCAACTCTCATGTCCATCACCACCGCCCTCAAGGCCCGCCGTGAGCAGCTCCGCGACCGCGAGGCCGGCTTCACGCTGATCGAGCTGCTCGTCGTCGTGATCATCATCGGCATCCTCGCCGCGATCGCGATCCCCGTGTACCTCGGCGTCCAGAACAGCGCGAAGGACGCTTCTGCGACCAACGATCTCGCGAACGCGAAGGTCGCGATCAACGCCGCCTACAGCGCGAAGAACTCGTGGACGGACCTCAGCACGACGGCAGCGACGAACACCACCGCCTTCAAGGACTACGGCTGGACCACCCCGACCGACACCACCCTGAGCGGACCCGTCGACGCGTCGAACCCGGCCAAGGGCTCGTCCACCTCCTGGTGCCTCAAGGAGGTCAGCGGAAGCGGCAAGTCCGTCTACATCACGCAGGCGACGGCTGCGGTAGTCGCACCGGCCACGCTGCCCACCGGCTGCCAGTGACCTGAAGCGGCTCGCGCCGCTCCTCACGCAGGCGGGCGGTCAGCGCACAGCTGGCCGCCCGCCTCGCGGTATCAACCACCATCTCGATCAAAGCGGGGCGAGCATGCGACGACCGACCGGGGACGCGGGCTTCACCCTCGTCGAAACCATCGTCGCGATGCTCGTTTTCGCACTTCTCTCCAGCGGCGTCATCGCCTCGACGATCACCATCTCGCGGATGAGCTCGGACAACCGGGCCCGCGTCGTGGCCACGAACCTCGCCGCGCAGGCGACCGACGCGGTGCGGCTCACCGCCGATCCCTTCCAGGTCCGGGACGGCAGTTCCACGCAGACCGTCTCCGGCCGTACCTACACCGTGGCCCTCAAGGCGGCGTGGGTCGACTCCACCGGCGTCGACGCGACCTGCGGTGCCGGAACCGCGCTGCAGTACAAGCGCATCACCGTGACCGTCACCTGGGCCGGCCAGGCCACCACGACCCAGCCCGTCCGCACGGACACGCTGCTCGCGAGTACGAGCAAGGTGACCGACGCGGACACCGGCGCCATCCTCGTCAGCGTCGTGGACTCGCTCGGCGCGGGGGAGAGCGGCATCACCGCAGCGATCACGCCCGGCACCGGCCGGACATTGACGGCGCAGCCCGCTGCGACCGACATCGACGGGTGCACCTACGCGAGATCGGTCTCGCCCGGGACGTACACGGTCAGCCTCACCGCCGCGAATCGCCGCGACAACCACCAGGTCACCGCGCCGACCTCCACCGTGTCGGTCGGCGCCGGATCGACCGCAACCGCCACGTTCCAGTACGACGTCGAGGGCCGGTACACGATCAAGCCCGCCTCGAACGCGCCGGCGGGCGCGCCGCCGCTCCTCCCCACGAACCTGACCAGCACGCTCGTCCCGGTTGGCGGTACCAGCACGGTGTGGCCCGTCCTCGTGGGCGGTAGTGCGACCACGGCGTCCGTCTGGCCGGTCGCCTCCGGCTACTCCGCGGTCGCGGGTGCGCTGACGGACGCGGCGGGTGCCACGCTCTGCGCCTCCTTCGACCCCGGCGCTTGGCCCGCAAGGGCCACCGCCCCGGCCCTGTCGGCGGGCGCACGGTCGGCCGGAATGCCCGCGATCTCCGGCGGTCAGGCGACCGTCGACGAGAAGATGGCCCTCGTCACGGTCGCCGCATCGACCGCCGCCTCACTGACCGCGATCCCGGACAACCCCGTCGCCGCGGTGACCGGCGGGAACCCGGGCTGTGCGAACACGGCGACCGGCACGCCACTGACCTTCGGGCCGGTCCTCAAGAACGGGTCGATCACGATCGCGCTGCCGTACGGGCGATGGAAGCTGTCCTCCTCGGTGAACTCGGCCCTCACCAGCGCCACGCCGACGACGAACCCGGTCGGCAGCGCCGCCCTGGTTCCCGCCACCACCGTCGGTGGCGTGAAGACGGTCTCCCTCGAACTCGACCCGAGGAGCGCGGCGTGAGCCTCCATAGCCGGTTCGCCGACCGCGCGCGGGCCGACGAGGGCCTCAGCCTCATCGAGCTGCTGGTCGCCATGGGCGTGCTCTCCGTCGTGATGGTGATCGTGACGAACCTGTTCCTGACCGTCGTCGCCACCACGCAGGCGGCGAACACCGCCCGATCCGCCGTCGGCCAGGCGGGCAACGCGATGGACGAGATCACCCGCGTGGTCCGCCTGGGAACCCCGAACGCGGTGTCGGGGAGCACCACCCCGGCTCCCGCCGTGGTGGCGGGGACGCCGACGGCTCTCACTGTGCTGAGCTACGTCGACACGACATCGGCCGCCCCGCTGCCGACCCGGGTGGCCTTCTCGCTCGACAGCGGGGTCCTGACGGAGACCCGGACCGCCTTCACCGCCTCGGGCTCCCTGGCGGTGATCACCTCCACCCAGACGACCCGGACGGTCGCCTCCGGACTCACCTCGATCGCGTTCGCCTACGCGGACTCCTCCGGTACCGCGCTCACCCCGTCGGGTACAGGACTCAGCGACCCCCAGCGGTCGCGGGTCACCTCCGTGACCGTGACGGTGACCGTCCCGAACCGCTCGGGAAGGACCGACGACCCGATCGTGCTCTCCAACACCGTGCTGCTGACGAATGTGGCGCTCGCACAGCGGGAGAACTCGTGATCCGCCGATCCCGCGACCACGCCGACCGCGGTGTCGCCCTGCCCGTCGTGATGGTGCTCGGCCTCGTGATGGCGATGCTGGTGGGCACGTCGCTGACTGCCGTCTCCAGCGGGCTCACCGTCTCCGACCGCGCCCAGGACACCACCGGGGCGCTCGACGCGGCATTCGCCGGAGTTCAGGAGTACGCCGCCCGGCTCAACACCGACTCGACCTTCCAGTCCTACGGGAACTCGCAGTCGACGTTCACGACCGCGTCAGGCAGCACGGTCACCACCCCCGCCACCACCAATCCGGCCCTCGGAGTCGGGTCCACCGGCACCTGGGCGACTGTCCCCGGCTCGTCCGGCACGGCGACCTACCGCTACGAGGTCGACAACAGCAAGTACGCGACGACCGGCGTGGTGAACCTCCGGTCCACCGGCCGGGTCGGTGCGGTGACGCGCTCGGTGGTCGCCCAGCTGCGGCAGAGCGGCTTCACCAACTACCTGTACTTCACCGACTACGAGGCGCCGGACCCGATCATCACCGGCAATCAGGCCTGCGCCGTCCACATCTGGGATCCGACCCACGTCGCCTCCTGCCAGATCACCCAGTTCGGGTCGAACGATGTCCTCCGCGGGCCCGTGCACTCGAACGACGTGCTCACCATCTGCGGCACGACCTTCGGCGACGCGGTCACCAGCTCGAACCCGAACACCCCGATCTCGTCGACGCCGGACGACTGCGGCTCGACCGCCACGTACGCCGTCGGCGGCGGCGTGACCTTCGCGCCGACGCTCGCCATGCCGCCGAGCAACTCGACGATGCAGCCGTTCGCCGCGTCGACAGGCTGCCTCTACACCGGCCCGACCCAGGTCACCTACAACGGGAACGGCACCATGACAGTGAGGAGCCCGTGGACGAAGCAGACGGAGCCGACCGGCTCGTCCGGCACGACGCCGGCCAAATGCGGAACACTCGCCGATCTGCGATCCAACTCCGGCGCGACCGTCCCGGTGCTGAGCAGCAGCCTCCTCTTCGTGCAGGACGTGCCGATCCAGTCGACCGACCCGAATTACACCTCGACGGCCAACTGGCCTGCGAACTTCACCTGCCTCGACTCGAGCGGAAATACGGCCGCGTCGAGCTCGGCGTCGAGCGGCGGATGGAAGTCCTTCGGCGTGCAGTACCCGCGCTCGAACGAGGCCCCGCCGTCGGGCTGGGGCACGGGGTCCTCCTGGAACACCACGTCCCCGGCCTACGGCTGCCGGTCGGGGGACCTGTTCGTCTCCGGGGTCGTCCAGGTGGCGGCATCCGGCCAGGGGGCCACGACGGCCGCCGCGTCCAACTACGTCTACGTGACCGACGACCTCACCTACAAGAGCAGGACCAACGACCTGCTGGGGCTGGTGGGGAACAGCGCGGTGCTCGTCTGGAACCCCACCTCCGCCTCGGTCGTGAACGGCAAGACCGTGTACCAGACGATCCTCACGGACCGCGATCGGGAGATCGATGCGGCGCTCCTGTCCGTGCAGCACACCTTCCAGGTGCAGAACCGCGACCGGGGCAGCGAGCGAGGCACCCTCGCTGTGTTCGGGTCGATCGCGCAGAAGTTCCGCGGCGGGGTCGCGCAGGTCGTCACCGTGAACGGCGTGAGTTCCACGACCGGGTACTACACGAAGGACTACCAGTACGACTCCCGTCTGGTCGGCGCCGTGCCTCCGTACTTCCTGGCACCCGCCTCCGCCAGCTTCTCGCTGTCGCGGATCGCTCAGGTCCCCGCCGCGTTCACGACCACGGGAGCGACGCCGTGACCGCGCTCGTGCTCGTCGAGGCCGGCGTGATCGGCCTCGTGATCGGGTCGTTCCTCAACGTGGTCGTGTACCGCGTGCCGCTCGGGCTCTCCGTGGTGCAACCCCGGTCGGCGTGCCCCGGCTGCGCGACGCCGATCGCCGCTCGCGACAACGTGCCGCTGCTGTCCTGGGTGCTGCTGCGAGGCCGCTGCCGGCAGTGCGCCGAGCCGATCTCCGCGCGCTACCCGCTCGTGGAGGCGCTCACCTCGGCGCTGTTCGTGCTGGCGGCGCTCCCGTCGGCGATCGCCCTCGACGGCGCGCTCACTGCGACGCCGCAGGTGCTCGTCGCCGACGTGCTCGTGCTGCTCGCCTTCCTCTATCTCGCGGCGATCTCGATCGCCCTCGCGGCGATCGACCTGGACGTGCACCGACTGCCCGACGCCCTGGTCCTGCCGGGGTACGCCGTCGGTGCGGCGCTGTTCCTCGCCGCCGACCTGCTGCGGGGCGACCTCGTCTCGATCGGTACCGCAGCCGCGGGTGCCGGTGCGGCTGTGCTGCTCTACGCCGTGCTCTGGTTCGTGAAGCCCGGAGGGATGGGGCTCGGCGACGTGAAGCTGGCGGGCGTCCTCGGCCTGTTCCTCGGTCAGCTCGGCGTGGCCCAGCTCACCGTGGGCATCGCGGCCGGGTTCCTGCTCGGCGGCGTCTTCGGCGTCGTCCTGATCGCGATCGGCCGGGCGAAGCGCGGCACCGGGATCCCGTTCGGCCCGTGGATGCTCGCCGGCGCGTGGGTCGGCGTGGCCGCCGGCGCCCCGCTCGCCGACGGCTACCTCCGGCTGGTCGGCCTCACGTGACCTGTTCAGGCGTTCCTCGAAGTGGGAACTGCCGCGCCACCCCCGCCACCTGGACACTGACAGCAGACCCCTCGCGAGCGAAAGCGAACTCATGACCAAGACGATCGTCGGCCTCGACTTCGGCCACGGCGTGATCCGCGCTGCCGAGGTGCTGCCCGAGCACGGCCACCATGCCGCGGAACTCGTCCGGTACCACGAGGTCCGCGTGCCGCTCGAGGCGATCCGCGAAGGCGTCGTCGCCGACGAGGACGCGGTCGTTGGGGCGCTGGAGAACCTCCGCGGTGCAGCGGGCTTCGGCACGAAGCGGGTGGTGCTCGGCATCGGCAGCCAGCAGGTGCTGATCCGCGAGCTGATCCTGCCCGACATGCCGCTGCAGCACATCCGCGAGGCGCTGCCGTTCCGCGCGCAGGACCTGCTGCCGCTCCCCGCGTCCGAGGCCGTGCTCGACTTCTACCCGATCGAGGAGATGGAGGACACGGACGGCCCGGCCATCCGCGGGCTGCTCGTCGCGGCGACCAAGGAGTCGGTGCTCACCAACATCCGCTCGGCGAACCGCGCCGGGTTCAAGGTCGTGGACGTCGACCTCATCCCGTTCGCCGTCATCCGCGCGCAGTCGGCCGCCGAACGCGACGGCATCAAGCTGTTCGTCCACGTCGGCGCGACCTCGACGAGCGTGGTGGTCACGGATCGGGGTGTCCCGCAGTTCGTCCGCATGCTGCCGAACGGCGGGCACGACCTGACCCAGGCGCTGGTCGACCAGCTCGGCCTCCGGATGGATCGCGCCGACGACCTGAAGCGCCGCTACGGCATCCGTGCAGATGCCGCGGATCCGCAGTCGGAGTTCGTCGCCCGCGTGAACGCCGAGGGCGCGAGGGACATCGTGCAGGCCGCACGGTCGACGGTCGCGTTCTACGAGAAATCCGGCCAGGAGCAGCGGAGCCCGGTGGAGGGAGTGGTCCTGAGCGGCGGCGGCGCCCTGCTGCGCGGGCTCGCCGAGGAGATCGCGGACGCCACCGGCCTGCCCGTGGTCACCGGCCACCCGAACGCGGGCGTGCTCGTCGGCCCCCGCGTCGACGAGGTCGCGCTCCTCGCCGCCGGCATGACACCGGCGGTCGCCGTCGGACTGGCCCTCAGGAGCGTCCGATGAGCACCAAGCCCTCCACGCCGGGTCGCCCGTCCGTGCTCAACCGGCTTCGCCCGCCCGTCGAGGTCAAGCGCACCGCGCACGTGGGTATCGGTGGTATACCGCGTGTGTCGCTACTGCCAGGCGAGATCCGCGATGCGGGGGCGACGGCGCGGCACCGCCGGGTGCTCGTCGCGCTGGTCGCTGCGTCGGCGATCGTCGCAGCGGCCGTCATCGTCGCCGCGGGCGGAGCGAACACCGATGCGCAGCGCCGCCTCGCGGCAGCGAACACCCAGACGC